>CAYGKP010000022.1:0-19157 GCA_964350605.1 uncultured Cytophagales bacterium | reverse complement strand
GTGTTGCCCATCGAGCGAATGCAAGGGGGGCGGCCTGATGGTTACGAGGGGAATCTCTGGTCCTTGGGGAGTGGATGGGTGTACGGCCGTTGGTCGGGCGAGAAGGGTGCTCCTTGCCACGCCGCCTGCGACAGCACGGGGCAGATTTGGGACTACGGCGAAATGGACCTACCCGAACCACCGAAAGTCAAGGGAAAGATGATGAAGAAACGCTAGCTCCCCCCTAAGACGAGATCATGGCCAACCGTTCGATGCGCTGGGCGGCTACCTGCATCCCCAGCAGCTCGGCGGAGGCACCAAATTGCGTGTACACCGCCACATCCGCCGCATCCCGCCCATAGGCAATGGCGATGCGTCCCCCCTGAAGGCTGTCCTGCGTCGGATCGAAGGTATACCACCGTCCCCCCACATAGGCCTCGAACCACGCGTGCAAATCCATCGGTTCCAGGCTCTCCAAATAGCCCACCACCATGCGGGCGGGAATGGAGAGCGACCGGCAACAAGCAATCCCCAAATGCGCCAAATCCCGGCACACGGCATCGGATCGTTGGTTCACTTCTGCCGCGCTCACGATGTCGGCACCCGAACCCGGCGTGTAGCGGATGGTTCGCCGGATGTACTCCACGATGGCCGCGCACTGGTCATAGCCGGGAAGGCTGCCCTCCACAATCGAAGCGGTCATCTGGTTGAAGCGATCCGACTCGCAATACCGACTGGGCAATAAGAAGGGGAGCGTTTCGTCCGGCAGGTTTTGCACCTCAACAAAAGGCGCGCCCGGGTCACTGTCGGATGCCTCGGCGCATTCCACCTGAACCGAAGTGCGCACCGAGAATTTTCCGGGCATGGCCACGATTCGCTGGCAAAGGTTTCCAAAATGGTCGGCGAACTCCGCCACCGGAATGCTGGGTTCTACCACATATTCTTCGCTGGCCACCCATTGCTGCCCGCCGCTGCGGGGACGCAGCATGAAAATGAAGGGGGTTGGCTCGAGGATTTGGAAATCGAGCGAGCAGCTTGCTTTGACCCACATTAGGTTGTTCTGGTTTGAAGTGGTTGTGGGGACATCATGCACATACTGGGTCGTGGTGGTTCTCGAAGGTTCGGTGACCTTCTTGGAGACCCGCTCACCGCTGCCGTTGTAGGTGAACTCAATTACATCGAAGTCTAATTACAACTTCTCCAAGAATAGTTTTCTCATTCACAGGAGCATTCAAGTTATATCCCTCCTGTACAAGAAACCGAAGTTCACTACTCGGTATCGAATCAAAATCAGCCATTAATCCAGATAAACTTGTCCGCCTCATCCTTAAATCATGTGTGGCTCCTATTGTCCAGGTAAATGTATTGCCCTCAAGATCTTCTTGTAGCGAATTAACTCTTAGGGAATATCCATTATCAAGTACGGTGGCACTTGGAAGAGAACCGTACTTGAATTTTTGCTCAACCCAACACTCCTTGACAGTTAACCGCAGAGAGTCATTAATTATCACTGGATTCTCATCCACATAACAGGAACAGACGAAAACTCCTCTGGCCTTAGCCGCCTCAATCGAACCAGTTGTACCCGGTGTTCCCTCCTTGGGCTTACATCCTACAAGGAGAAGAAGCAGGATAGAAAATCTAAACACCACATACACATTCCCCTGGTAGTTAGTCAGTTCGTACATCCTACAGCGGCTCATCCCAAAAGATAGGAAGCCAACCCGAGCCCACCACCCCTCTGGCCAGATTCTTGTATCTTCTTGGCCATGAACCGCTCCCTGTTTTTCCTGCTGGTGGCGTGTGTGGTGTTGTCTGTCCCGGTCGGCGTCCGTGCCCAAAAGCGCGGCGCTGCCACGGGCCCGCCCGCCGAATTCAAGCTGCCTGGCTGGTTGGCTTGGGACGAGGTGCCAAAAGGCTACGAGCCAGAGACCTACATCCCCCACGACCTGTACGGCCAGTTCTACCCCATCGGCTTCTCGCGCGAGGGGCTGTTTGCCTACGGCTTCGCGCCGCCCGATGAGGCCTGCGGCTGCTACTTCTTCGACCTCTACATCGTCGACCTGACCACCGACAAAGAGGTTTACCGCTTTGACTACAACGGCGATACTTATGCCTATGACAACGGGCTGGAAATGGACGACACCCTGGTCAGCCCGTGGAGTGTGCACGGCATCTGGCGGGTGTTCGGCGATTCGCTGGAAAACCAACTTGCCAAACACGAGATCTACGCGGGCAAGTACACTTGGTGGGACGTGGACAAGAACTGCCAACCCGACGAACACGGCTATAAGGTCGAGACCTACGAGCTGAACGAGCGCCACGCGTACGAAAGCCTCTTTAACGAGATCGAGGGCTATCGGGTCCAGTTCTTTTCGCCGTCCTCGTGCAAGAAAAAGACTGTTCGCGATTGGCACGTGCGCAAGGAAAAGTACGGCGCGTTCATCTTCTCGGTCGATGTGATCGGCGCGCTCAAGAGTCCATTCGAGGACCGCATCGCCCTGCTCATTGAGGAGGAACACCGCGGCTGGGAAGGCCCGCCAAATCCCCACCTGCTGAAGGTCGCGGGGGCGCATTTGCGAAAGGGGTTTCGGTAGGGAGGTCGAACACCTGAGAAGGCACCGATACCTAGCTCGTGCCAGTCATCAGTACCTCTAGCTCCGCTGGAAAGGAAAAAAGGGTTACTCCTTTAAGACCAGTGCCCAATTCTCTTCCAAGGACCAAGCACAATCCTGGTCATCCAGCAAATCTTGTGCTTCACCCAGCTTGCTCGCATAGATGAGCGTGTACCGGCTCTCTTTCCAGCGAAAACCTACTTCCAAATTGGAGATCAGCGAGAGCGAATCTCGAACCGCCCTCTCAACCATCACCCCATCGATACCTAAGGCTTTGTCGTAACAGAAAAAGTCGCCAAAGCGGCCAACCTCCGCCGCCTCAAAATCCTTAACAGCACAATCCAAGATCGCATCCAGCTGCGCGGCCGAAATCTCAACATCTGGCGGAACACACTCCTTCCTAGTACAGCCAACAAGCACTACGAGGAGCAACACGCCGATCCGGACACGCTTCATCTTCAAAAGATAGCGATCTGCACCCACTTACTGAAAGTCGCGGGGGCGCATTTGAAGCGGGGGTTTCGGTAGCGGGGTCGAACCACTTATTTTGAGGCAGCAATAGCTATGGCCTCGAAAGGTGCGTATTATTACTTCTACGGGTTCCCCACTTATGCGCTACAAACTCCTCGGTCTTTTTTCGTTCGTCCTGCTGTGCGTGGTCGGTGCCTGGTGGCATACGTGCCACATCAAGTACCTGTGCTGTGACGGCCAGAAACCTGGATGCCCTGCCTACCAAGACAGCACCGCGGTTACTGACACCACCTTGGTGGAAGCTGTCGCCGTTGACACGATAGCGACTGACACCGTAGCCGAGGTTGCGCCAGAACATGCATCAGCACCGACAACGCCTCTGCCCACCCAGTCGCTTAGCTTTTCCTACGCCACGGGCGTCGCCTACACCAGCCTGACGGTCGAGCAAGCCAAGCTGTTTGACCAGTACAAGAAAGCCCTGCTTGCCCACCCCGAGGCAAAACTCAAGGTCGTTGGTCATACCGATAACGTCGGCACCGCCCAGCGCAACCAAACCCTTTCCGAGCGCCGCGCTCAAGGCATCGCCGATTTGCTGCGCCGCGAAGGCCTCACCAAAGACCGCCTCATCGTGGTTGGCTACGGCCAAGACAAACCCATCGCCAGCAACGACACGCCCGAAGGCCGCGCCCAGAACCGCCGCGTCGAAGTGATCGTCCAGCCCTAACGCGCCTCCCCGCTTTCTACCCGAACGCCCAGACTCATGTTCGAACTGAACCCCTACAACAAGCCCACCGCGATCCTCGAGATCGTGATCCTCTTGCTGATCGCCTTTTTGATCGGCATCCTGTTCACCTGGCTGTATTGGCGGGGGAAATACCGCGCGCTGCAAAGCGAGCACGAGGGCTGCACCAAGCGAATCAAAGCCCTGGAAGCCGAGCTGAAAGCTGCCAAAACAGGAACCGCGCCGGAAAGCGATGAGGACGAAGCCCTCGCGCGGGTCGCCTCGAAGAAGTCGCACGTCGATTTCGGACGGATTGGCCATGCCTTGGCCGACGAGAAGGACGACCTGAAGCTGATCAAAGGCATCGGGCCGTTCCTCGAGAAGAAGATGAACGCCTTGGGCATCGTCTCGTTCCGCCAGGTGGCGAACTTCAACGAGGCGGACGAGGACACGATCAACGAGATCATCGAATTTTTCCCCGGTCGCATCAAGCGCGACCAGTGGGTGAAACAGGCCCGCGAGTTCGTCAAGAACCCGCCGAAGGGCAAGTAAGCAGCGTCGGATTGTGACTCAAATCTGGGTCAAAAAGCAATCCGAGTGCCTCTCGCGAGGCTTCTCCGGGAAACTACGGAGTCGCACTTCCCAAAGATCACGGGAAAGTACGGGCAACGATTTGGGGGTTCGACGCGTTACTATTGTAATGATTTGAACCACGCCCCCCAGGGGCCATAATGACTACTGCCATGCGTATTGACCGCCGCCTCCCCTACTTTTTCGTTCAGAACCCTGCTTCGGTTCTTGGGCTTCGTGTGCATGCCAGTGAAAACCAACATGCCTTCTTGCGCGTCACGCTCAAGTACGCAACGGGCCAGATGCTCCGCCAGGACGTACAGATCGATGACCGCTCGTACTTTCTGGATTTGAGTGAGGCGCGCATGCCCGCCGAGCACCTGGGCTATGGCATCCCTTCGGTGGGGGCTACACAACCGCCCAAGTCGATTACCCTCGAGTACATCAGCCGCGCGTCCGACGAAGGCAGCTCCGTTGAAGTAGAGGAGCTCGCGGCCAGCGTCAACTAACAGTTCACCCCCCCTACGCAAGCCAATTTGTAGTGGCTTGCATGTGTACGGAAAAAGAAGTTTGACTTTTTACCGTGATAGTATTGCTTCTTTAAATGATTACCATTACTTTCGTGATAGTATTACTACTCAAAAGAGAACCCCCATGAAATTTCACCTGCGCCCCTTACTCTTTTCGCTGGCATTGCCGCTCTTCCTGGTGGCCTGTGCGAAAGGACCCAACCTCTCGAAACTCGACCGGGAGGGTCAACTCAACCGTTACTCGGACACCTACGTATCCGACTGCCCCACTGGGTATTGGCTGCTCGACTCGACCTACTACGGCGAGCCGGCCCAATACCTATATGAGTACAAGCATTGTCGCCCCTATGCGTTTCACATTCGCAAAGACGGGCAGCTGGGTTGGCACACCAGTGGTTTCATGCAAAGCGATGGCACTCACCGCTGGTTAGCCAAGGACTTGGTGAAGGTGCGCGACGATCGGTTTGATTACCAAGAGCTTCTAGCGAAGCAAGACCGTAAAGGAACCTCGCCCGCGGAAGAGGCCATTGCCGTCGCCAAGCTGGAAGGTCAACATGTTGGTGCCCTGCGCCACAAGCTCAACCAAACAGTCCAGGCGAAGATTTCGGTCTTGATGCCCGAGGGCATCTAGCCAAGCAACTGGCAGTTTAGGTATTGATTAGGTTCGGTTTCGTAGTGCCTCACTACGACAAACGCCCGGCCCCTCACAGGGACCGGGCGTTTTGTTTGGAAGCAAGAGTAGCGAAGAGGGGAGTATTACTTCACGATCAGCTTCTCCATCCGCCCTTCGGGGGTGATCAGATAGTAGTGATTGATCGGCTCGAGCATCTGCTTATCGAGGGTATACTTCACTTCCAGCTTGTAAGTGAACTGGATGACGGGCCCCACAATGTGCGGGTTGATCACCACATCGAAGTTGTCATACGGCAGCTTCTGGTAGGCGACCGCCACCGGTTTACGGATGGTGGTTACCGTGCCGGAACCTTTGGCGGTCGGCGACTTCTGGGAAGCGGCGTAGCCCTTAAAGGTTTGGTAGCGGGTCTCGGGGTAGATGGCCGAGCGTTGCTCGCCAAGGATCATGAATTCGGCGGTCAGATCGAGGCCCAGGGCTTTGAAGTCGCCCGTTTTTGCCTGGATGTCGGCGACGGCTTTCTTGCGCAACTGGTCGTAGATCGCCTTTGTGTCCGAAACCGAGACCTCGAGTGAGACCAAGTCATACAATTCATTCTGGGCCGCGAAGGTGATGATCCGGTCGACGAGCTTGGGGTCGGTGAAACGGATGTGCAGGTTCTTCTGCAGTTCGAAGCCCGAGGGGATCTCAGTAAAGCTGGTCGAGAACATGCGCTTCTCCTCGGCGAATTCGTAGAGTGGGATCAGGTAGATCATGTCTGTCTGCATGTCGGCCTCCTTGATGCCGAGGCTTTTTAAGGTATCCATCAAGCCCTGAAACTTGTTCATCATCAGTTGGTCCGCCTCGCGGGCGTTCGAGCCCACTTGGGTCAAGTTGAAGACCGCTAGGTAGCTTTCAGGCGTTGCGTTGTAGAGACCCGTCGAGCTGAGGTAGACGTGGTTCTTATCAGTGGGGCGCAGGTGCGGGCTACCGGGTTGCTCGGTGATGTAGCCGGTTGCCAGTTGTGAATTGCCGTAGAACTGGTCCCGCTCGACGTTCGAGTAGCTGCTGGGCGCGGGTGAATTGAGCGAACGGCTTTTGTTCTGGAATTCCAGTTGGTTCTCGCCGCGCTGGGCGAACACGCTGAGCGGCAGGGCAAGGAAAAGTAGGGTAAGTGAGCGCATGGCTAGGAGTTGGTTTTGATTTGCTCGGTGGATGCGGAAAGCTAAGAAATTCCACAGCCGGGCCCACTACGCTACCCACCTACCTGAACGACACCTTGTCGATCAAGATGCGTTCGGGCGTGCCGTCGGCCTGATAGATCGTGTAGGTGAACACGATGTCGATGCGCCGGGTGCCGCGGACCTCCGCGCGGTCGGGGCAGTAGAGCGGCAGGCGGAACGCCATCGGCAAGTCGCCCGTGTAGTCGTGGGGCATGACCTTGATCTTCTGGCCCTTCCCGTCGAGGTAGCGCACCTCGACGGCTTGCAGGGTGACCTTCTTGGGGGTCTGGATCGGCGAGGTGTGCTTCTGCCCGTCCACGTCGAGCCAGATGACTTCCTCGCAGGTCTCCCCGATCCGCTGATAGTTCTTCACGTTCGCGTAGAGCGTGTCGAACTTGACGGTGAACTTCGGCTGGATGTCTTGGGCTGTGGCAACCCCGCAGGTCAGGAGGACGGAAAAAAGGAGGAGCAGACGCATCGGTGGCGGGGCGAGAAGGTCAAGGTATTGAAAAAGGGAATGAATGCTGGGATAGTTTCAACCCACCCATGCCCTTGTTGCCTTACCAGAAGGGCGGCTGGATAAGGTACAATTAGCATTTAGCCCAATGTGTGAGGAAAAGACAAGCCCTACCAGTCGACCAGTACAATTAAACTTTAACTTATTTATGGCTTATAAAATACAAAACAGGTAAGGACAAGACGCTAAAAAACAAATAGAAGATAAATAAAAATGGGTGGGACTCGGAGCGAGTCCAATCTTCCCGCTTAAGGTGTATAACGTAGTGAAGTAGAAAATAATACAAAATTTGAACAAAGAAAAGGAGATAGCCTGTGAGACTCTCACCTACAAGCGAGTCTAGGAGTAACACAACATCTATATCAAAGAACTCAAAAAGGAATGATGCTAAAAAAACTTGATTGGCAATTAAGAGCATTGTTAAAAAAAGCGAAGTACTAAATGTAGCCCTTTCATGGTTCCCAGAGGATCGAAGAAATACTAAATAGAGATATGACAGTATCATACTTTAACGAGCCAGATGACTTCTTCGCAGGTCTCCCCGATCCGCTGGTAGTTCTTCACGTTCGCGTAGAGCGTGTCGAACTTGACGGTGAACTTCGGTTGGATGTCTTGGGCTGAGGCCAGCACTGAGAAAAGCAGGAACGGGAGAAGAAGCAGGTGTTTCATAGCGGGAGTGGTATGCCTTCCTGAACCTACTCAAGATTTGGCCAAATGGGAAGCCTTGGATGGCCCTGGTCTTTTTGTACTTTGTTATTCGATGCGTCTCCTGCTCACCCTCACCTTTTTATTTGTTTGCGTCGGCTTTACCCAAGCCCAAAAGGTCGATCTCTGGCTGGGCGAAAGCCACTGGTGGAACGACACCTGCTGTTACCTGAACGAGGACGCCTGGCTGAAGACCACAATCATCGAGGCGGACCCCGACTACCGCGACCGCTTTGGCAAGACGACCGAGCAGGTGATGGGCGAGTTGCGCATCAAGTGCGTGGCGAAACAGGATTGCCGCCACGGGGTGTTCTCCTATGGGTACGAGGGGGCGCGGGCCCGGGCGAACAAGTTTTTTATTCTCAACGGAGAAGCGGTTCACATTTTGAATCGTTATTACGACAACACACTGGATGACAAAAACTTCCGCAACGAATGCCTCGAAGAACTCAAGCGCTACCTCAAGCTCAACAACTACGCCGATTGGAAAGCCATTCTTCAGGAAGTCGAATCCTGGATGTCCGCCGGATTGGGGCGGCACTAGCCCTCTGCCTGCTCTCGCTGGTTAGCTACGCCCAAAGCGGCTACCGTGAAGCGTACTTCGGGGCCTACAACCTCACTCTTAACGTCCCCAGCGAGCTACTGACCCGTGGCGGCGACCGGGATGGCGAGATTCTCTTCCAACACCGCTTCGAAGGCCAGGGCCGCCAACCGATGATGCTTGAACTGCTCGCATCGACTACGGGCGAGAACCAACGGATGGTTCGCGGCAAACTGCCCGACTACCTACGTGAGCGGGGCGAGGTCGTCCACTACCAAAAGGTCAAGCTGGCCAATACCAAGGGCTGGTACCTGAAGTACCAATCGGTGATCGGGGGCCAGCCGTCGGCCTTGGAAGCCTTCCTGATCCGCCGAAAAGGGCGCGTGTTTGTGCTTTCGCTCAGTGGTCCGTCCAGCGGCTTGGGCATCGAGGAAAGCAAGATGTTGCGCGAGATGGCTGAAAGTGTGCGGTTCTGGTAACCAGTAAGGGATTCTTGCACTACTGCAAGTTTTTCTTGGATTCAGTGTTTACCTTTGGCGCGCTGTCCGCATCCATAAACGGACACCCAAAACACTGATCTGTAACATACTACACTGTGGATTACCCAACTCGACTCCTTGGAATGCTTGTACTGCTGGCCGGCGTAGCCGTCGTCGCCATTGCGTACATGGCCTTAAATTAAGATTACCGACCCTGGGCAGGCAGACGCCTGCCCCTATTACCTGGGCCGCACTAGAGAAATTGCGCGCCAAGCCGTAGTTTGCCGTTTGTGGGCAAACTTCCCTCTCCCCGTACGATACGTAGCCTGATCTATGCCCTCTGTGCCGTCCTGATGCTCGGCGGCGGGGCTTACATGACGTTTTTCTACCAAGCCAAGCCGCTGCCCGTCCGCACGATTGCGCTTTTATCCCGGTTCAGCGACGACCAAAACCTGGGCCTCCAGTCGCAAAGCAGTTTGATGTCGCGCTACTCGCTCGAACTGCTCATCGAAGAACACAACCAGAAAAACCCCCACCACGAGCTGCGCCTGGCCTGTTACGACACGCGCTCGAACCCAAAAGTTGCCGACTCGCTCTACCAAGCCCTGGCCGCCGATTCAAACATTGTGCTGTTTGTCGACAACGGCTGGGGGGTCGATTTGCGCGAATGCGCCGCCACGATCAAGAAGCACCGCCTGCCCGTTTTGACCCTAAACGGCGACCACAACCGCCTAGACTTCGGCCCTACGGTCCTTTTCCACGGCGCGGATGATGGGATCCCTGGCTACCTGCTGCGCTACATCAAGCTGGCCCTTGCCGATACGACCTTCGACCTGATTTCCGAGGTGGACTATCCACTTCACGAGGTGTTCTTACACGCGACTGAGGAACAGGGGATGCGGATCGAGCACACCTTCGAGATGAACTCGCAGATGACCGAGGGGGAAATCCGCAAAGCCCTCGCAAAGATCGAAGCCTACTACCGGGCACATCCGGGGCGCATCGTGGTCTTCAACTTGCACAACCAACTGGGCGACCGCGTCTTGCGCAAGCTGGAAAAAGGCGGTCGGAACTTGCAGATTCTGGGCTCAGCCTATGTGGTGAACGAATACAGCAGTGAAGACTTCGGAACCCGCACGGGCAATCGCCTCTACCTGCTCTCGCGCCCGATGGATGCGGTCTCGAAGGTGCTGCACGATGAACTCGAAACGCTGGTCGCGCGCCACGACACGATTTTCGACCACAAGTACGCCAACCTCTTTACCCGCCGGGCCCACAACGCGATGCTCTTCCTGCACGAGGCGGTACCCGAAGGCGAGCTGCCCACCCGCCACCATTTCCAGCACTTTTTCGCTGCCCAGCGCGAGCAAACGCTGGTCACGCAGACCGACATTTTCAGCCACGACAAGTTCGGGGCCATGCAGCGCGACCAGGTTTTCACCATGTTGGAAGATGGCCGCTTACACTCGGCACCGCAGCAGCTTTCGGGCGAAGGCACAGTGGTGCCCAATCTGTTCTTCGGCATGGAGATCCAGGACATCTACGACCTGGACGTGACCTCGAACTCGTTCTCCTCTGACTTCTACTATTGGGTAAAGGTCGATACGGCCAACAAGGATGCGGTCGAGTTGCTTTCGTTCCAGAACATGAAGCAATCGGAAAGCTCCCGGGAGCTGATCATTGAGGAACTGCACGGCACGATCCTCTACCGCCTCTACCGGGTGTCGGGCAAGTTCTTTGTGAACTACCAGTTGCACGACTTCCCGTTCGACCACCAGGAGATCGAGATCATTGTCGAGTCACTGCGCCCGACTTCGGACCTTTTGATCTCCTTTGACGAAAGCTCGTACCGCGCCGACAAGTCGGTGTTCGAGAGCTTCAAGGTGCCGGGCTGGGCGAAGGAGAAGTATTATGTGACGGTCAACAACAACATCTCGAACACGATGCGGGGTGACCCAAAGCTGGCCGGCGAGAAGGCCCGCGAGTACAAGAACTTCCACTTCTCGCTCCAGGTCGGGCGAAAGCCGCTGTCAGGGATTCTGAAGATCGTTTTGCCGTTGACGCTGATCTCGCTGATCTCCATCGCGCTGCTCTACATCAAGGACCTGACCTTCGGGAACATCGGCGAGGTGGCCGTCGGTACCTTCCTGGGTATCATCGCCTTCTCGATCTCGCTGACCGAGACCACGCCTTCGACCAGCTACCTCACGAAGGCCGACCTCTTGTTCTGGCTGTCGTTCGTGGTGGTGTTCGTGTGCTTTATGGTGACGATCGTGCTGAACTCGCTGTTCGATCGCGCCCAGGTGCGCCGCACGAGCATCAAGGGCCTCAAGATGTCGGTCACGATTCTCTACCCGCTCTTGGTGTTCTACATTCTTTGGATGTAGAGCTAGGCCATATAGTTTTTACCCGTACCGAGAACATATCCAATTACGCCACCCAAAAGTGTTGAGGTGGAACAGGCATCAATCTTATTGTTGAGCGCAAGCAATAAGACTGAAGTCAACACCGCACCAATTACAATTAGGTCAAATACCAAAGCTTTCAAACTTGGCCCCCTAAAAGCTCCTACCAGTTTAGGAGCTACCTCAATAAGCTTCGGCAACGATTCTTTCGCGGCGTCAGCAAGCTTCTCAAGCGAGGAATACTTGGAATTAGCTGATAAGTATTCGACTGTCTGATGTGCTTGTTCCTCTGTGAGACCAAGCACATCCATTAAGTGTTTCTTCTGTTTTTCCATTTCGAGAACCTATTACTTGAGTTGCAAAAATTATAAGCATAATCCGGACCTACTCCCCCTCATATACCACCAGCGAACTGATCTCCTTCGAGTAGGCCGAGACCTTTTCATACCCCGGCAGAAAGGCCAGCTCGATCAGGAAAGAAAAGCCGACCACTTGGCCGCGTTGCGCAATCAGCTCTGCAGTCGCCGAAGCTGAACCGCCGGTGGCCAATAGGTCATCATGGATCAGGACGCGGGTGCCGGACGCAATGGCGTTCGAGGGCATCTCCACTTCCGAGGTGCCGTATTCCAGGGTGTAACGCTGCGAAATCGTCTCGGGCGGCAACTTGCCCGCCTTGCGAACGGGAATGAACGGCACCCCCAGCGCCATCGCCAAGGGAAACCCAAACAAGAACCCCCGCGCCTCGACCCCCGCCACCGCCTCGGGCCGAAGGGGTTTAGCGCGTGCCACCAGTTCGTCCAGGACCGCCGCACTCAAGTGCGCGTCGAGCAGGATGGGCATGATGTCCTTGAAGCCCACACCCTCGATGGGAAAGTTGGGCACTTCACGGATGGTCTCTCGCAGGCGGTCTTCTAGGGTCATTTCTTTAGGGTCATCTTCCGGGGGCTATCTGGGAAGATAGAACCTGGCAGTCAAAAAGGAAGAGAGGGTAGAAACGAAAGGGCCAGAAAGACGAAGACCGCTCCCTTCATTCGTCCGCGAATGAAAGAAGCGGTCCGTCAACACCCTACGATGACATGGTCATCGAGTCTGGTCGCTGGTGGCCTTCGTACCCCTACGACAGCCACCAGGAGGCGACCAGTGCAAAAGTACAAAGCAAAAACAAGGCCACCCGTGCATTCGCACGACGGCGACGTTCTTTTTCCGAGGTTTTTTCCAAAAACGGTGGCTCCCAGTCATTCTGGAACGTCTCGTACGGATTCCGAGAGCTATCCAACATGTCTTGGGGGGAAGAGGAGAAAAGGTTCATGGCAGGTAATGATGGTGACCGCTTTTCGCTTCAGGCTCACACACGGGTCGAGTTTCGCTTGATTTCTCCGCGAGTTCTACTTGACTCGCATGCCTAAAGGTGTGAAATCAACGCGAGAAAAGTAAGTGATACTACGTATTTCCAGGGAATCAGTATCCGAATAGGCGAATCAATTAAGCGTCTCGATTGACCAGACAAAATAGGTATATCATTGATTTACAACAGAATAAACACTTCCGACCACGAAAAAAGCCCACCACAAGTGATGGGCTTTTCTCTACGTAGTTAAACTTGTTCTTAGTTGGCCTCGCGGTACTCTTCTTCGAACTCTTCCATGTCTTCTTCGTCCTCACCGCCTTCGGCTGGGTCTTGCTTTCCGCGTTCGCCCATTCGCTCGCCGCGCTTCTCTTTGCGCTCTTTGTGATGCTCACGCATCTTATCGATGTAGGCCCGCGCTTGGTCTTCCCCGACTGCCGCTGCAAACTCCTTGCGCCACGACTTATAGATCGCACGGCGATCCTGGCGACGTTCGGGGCTTCCCTCCTCTCCTTTGTACTTCTCGCGATGCGCCTGCACGGCGTTGGCACGGGTCAGGTTCGCTTGGTAGCAAGCATCCTTTTGAGCGGTGGTAAAATCGGCACCGAAGAACTTGGCCATGTGTTCGGTAGCCTTCTCGGCACGGAACGCGGGATCCTTAAGGCGACCGTCGCCTTTTCCTTTGGGTCCTTGCGCGTTGGCAGCACCGAGGCCCATTACAAACGCGAGGAGTAAAATCAGGGTGTGTTTCATTGTGGTCTTTTAATAAGTGGAGTTCTGGACAGGAACGTAGCGCATTGAGGAGTATTGCATTATGGTGTTCGCGCCTTCACGTAGGCCTGGATGTTGATCGAGGCGGGCGAAGCGGAGTTTGACTTAATCGAGAGCGTGCGGCGTTGCAAGCCGCTTTTCCCTGTCGAGTTGTATTCGACGATGATCTGGCCGGTTTGGCCGGGCATGATTGGCGTCTTGGGAAACTGGGGCACCGTGCAGGAACAGACGCTCGGAATGTCGGTGATGATCAGGGGCGCATCGCCTGCGTTCAAAAAAGTGAATGCATGGCGGCGTTTGTCGCCTTCGGTCAGGCTGCCGAAGTCCTTGGTGTCTTCCTTGAGCACCAGCTCGGCCGATTGGGCTTGAGCCTTGACAGGTGGCATGACCAGCAAAACAATCAAGGTGAGCAGGACGGGCAGAAAGGTGAGTTGTCTCATGGTGTTCGAGTGGTAATGAAATCGTAGTGGTCTACGTGGTCAGAGATAGACAAAGGGTGTGCCAAAACCCCGCGGTGCGGTGCTTTGGAAGAAAAATCATAAGGAGAACTACGTAGATCGACTAGGAATCCCCTTTACTACCTGAGGCATCCAAGAGGGTAATCAAGCCAAAGACGAGCGGACCCAACCCCAATCCAACGGCTACCAAGTAAATCCCTAGGGGTGGTAGAATGGCCGATAGCACAGCGCACAACGAGACCAAAATGGCCAGTAGGGCAGTCGGGATGCGCCCGGGGGTCGGCACGGCGAAGAGTGCCAAGCCATAGAAGCCAAGGAACATCGGCGCGATCCACCCGGCTTGTCCGGCAGCAAGCGCACGGATTGCCATGGTCAGGGCCAAGGTCCAGGCAATGGTCATCACGAGCATACGGCGGCGGCCCGGCTTGGTCCATAGTGGCAAATGCTTGCGTTCGCGGCGACGACTGCCCAAGCCCAGCACCACCAGCGCGGTAAGGGCGAGGGACCCGAGTACCGTCCCGGCGACCAGCAGCAGCATCCACATTCGCTTGTCGCCTTGGATGAACATTCCACGTTCCACGCCATAGCCTACAATTTTGTAGACCAACCAACAACCACCCAGGCCGATCAAGCCAACAAGGATGCCCGGCAAACCACGGATGCTGGGAAACGGATAATGCTCGACAGCGGCGGCTGTAGCGGTGTGAACCGACTGCTTCACTTGAGCTTCCAGCGACTCTGACGCCTCGTTTGTTTCATTGGGAGGTGTGGGGGTTGTCTTCTCTTCGTTGTCCATAAAGTGATTGTGATCTTCCCCAAGTTACAATCTATACCGGGTAACCCCAGGGCCTGCGGCACGTGCTTTGCAGCAGCGTAGCCCATCGGCCCAACCGACCTTTTCCTTCCAAATGCTCTTGAACATGACCTTCTCTCGCCTCCTCGTCCTTTTCTCTTGTGCCCTCCTACTCAGTGGCTGTGAAGTGCTCAGTAACCTGAAAGGCCAGCCAGATGTCCCCACCGTGCGCATCGCGCTGTTGGAGGACGACGTGGTCGTGATGGACGGCGAGCCCGCTGGGGAGGAAGAAGTGGAAGAGCGAGTCTATGACTTGGTCGGCGGTGGCGAACACCAGATCCTGATGATCAACTCGCGGCGGGCCTACATCGAGACGTACCGCCGGATGATGGATGCCGTGCGCCGGGGCTACGACCGCCACCGGGCCGATTACCTGAACCTCGACCTAGACGGCTACTACGCCCTCGACCCCAAAACGACGGATTCCCTCGACATCCAACGCTCGCGTGCGGCCTTTCCGATTCGCGTCAAGGAAATGATCGCCGAGGAGGAACGGCCCGAGGATCTGTAGCCACGCTTCTTCCTACTCTGGGCTTAGGTCCTGACGCAGGGGCACCGCGTCGCGCTCGATGGCCTCGTCGATTCGACGTTGCTCTTGGTCGGAGATCGGCTGGTGTGGCGGCTGATATTGATTGCCCCACATGATGGTGACAAATAGCAGGATCAGCAGCACAAAAAACACCACATAGACCATCCCCAGTACAGCCAGGATTTTAATGGCCAGCGAGCCGCTGATCAAGAAGCCCCGCACGAGTAGCCAAAACAGGAATCCCCCAATCCCAAGAAACAGCACCCAGATGAGGGCGAGCCAACCCCACTTGGGCTTAGCGGTCTGCGTGCCACTCGGGTCGGGCGAAATGCGGGGACGCTTGCGGCAGACTTCCCGCAACTCTTCCCGCCTCTGGGCATCGTTAGTTTTGGCGGCCTTTCGGGCCTCGGGGGTGGGCGCAACCGTTAGGCCATCAACGGGTTGGGCCAGGTAGGGCGGCGGGCTGAATTGCACGCAAGCCGTGTCCGGATTGGACGAAGCCAACAAGTTGAGGGGCAAAAGCAGCCAGAACGATAGAAGTGTCGTTGCGCGCACGTAGACTAGATGCGAAATCCAATTGATTCCACAATCGTATAAAGACCAGGTGGCACGCCCGATGGGCTTGTCTCCTTCACTGTGGACGTTCTTCTTACCTGAACCATGCGTATCTCTTTCCAAAAGGCTGTGGCCCCTGTGGTGGTCACCTGCCTTACCCTCGCGACCAGTGCCCTTCTCCTCAGCAACCGTCCCGAACCAGGACCCATCGAGGACCTCGCAGCTCAAGGTTGTAGCTGCTTGAGCGGCACGACACCTAAGTCGTCCGACCTCGCCGAAAAATTGGTCACCTGCGTTTACTTGCCTTTCCAACAGAACTACGAGAGCCTGAGCGCAGCCGTCACCGTACCTGCGGGTGCCGATGGGGCCGTCTACTTGAACGAGAAGTACGAAGAAGCCCTTGAGGCCCAGTGCCCCGGCTACCGGGAATTGGCGTTGAAAGCCGCCCTACTGGACTAGCTGGCGGCTGTTTGCGTGGATTTCCGCGCTGTTCGTATCTTTGGCCCAGACCATCTGGTACCTCTGGTACGCTTGCCTTCATGGACGTCCCGTCCCGAAGTTCGCGGCCTTGGCGTGTAGGCTTGTTTTTCCTCGCGTGTTTGGCCGTCTCTCTTCTTCCTTTGCTCGCCGAAACGAACGCTGAACCCGTTCGCGCTTCGATGGATGCATCCCTGCCGAAACCGACCGAATCTTCTTCGATGATTCGTAGCAGCCACGTGTGGGTTGCCGCGGCGGTTCTCTTGGTTGCCACCACCATCTTCGCCGTCCGCCGGACGCTGAAGCGGGGTTAGCCATTCGCCTCTTCCTGCCAGCAGGGCATCAAAAAGCCCGCCTCCGAGAAACTCGAAGGCGGGCCGATTGGGTATTCTGAAGCGAGCTTTAGTTCGTCACGCGAGCACCGAAGGCGCGCTTGAACACATAGTACCAGTCGTTTGAAGGTCCAGCTATTTGGCTCTTCGCGCTGCTTGCGGCCATGGTATACTTCAAAAGCATCCGATTGTCGTCCAGCGAGATGATCGTGAGTGTTGCGATGCTTGGTGTGAGCACGCTGATTACCCCCGCATCGCTGACCGAATAGGTACCCGAAGTAGTGGTAGCAACCGGAAAATTGTTCGAGGCGGTCTTGTTCATCGTGAACGTGCCTTCGTCCTCCAAATCCCAGTAGACGATCCCACCGCTGACAGCTGAGGGGCTATTGGTGCCATTGTAAAGCGAATCCATCCGCCAGTAGCCACCGTCGAGTTCGCAGAGGTAGCAGCGGGCTTCGGGCTCAGCTTCATCGTCCTTCTTACAGGCGACAAAAAGCAACGGGAGAGAGAGGGCAACAAGTGTAAGTGTGCGTTTCATTCAAGTAGGTGTGTTTTGTTTCCCTCTTGGATGATCGAAACGCTGAAATTGCACACCAATCGGCTGAAAAAATGATATAAAATTGATTTTCAATTAGTTACACAAATGCGAATCCCGCCATCAATGAACGAAAACAAGAATTTCTGCGTTATAGATAGTGTAACCCTATGTAGAACAAATCCATTTTTCCTTATGATGTACGACCGATTCACTCAATTTCCGACCGACCAAGAACTTCTCCTACAAACCCAGCACACCCCCAACGGCGACCGCTTTCGCTACGCCCAAAACATGCGCCCGGTGCTTTACGACCGAGAGGTTGATTTCCAGAACAAGCTCCGCAAGAAAGCGTTTGTTGAACGCATTACTGACATCTATGTCAATGGGGTTAGCCTTCGCAGCCGGATGCGCTACGACCGTGGTGGGCTTCGTACGCTTACCCTTAATCCCTACCAACGGCTCTTAGCCTAAGCCCCTCACGCACTTCGCGAACCGCCACTCGTAGGGACTGCCGATCTTCGGATGGGTAGTGAAGCAGCGTAAACAGCGCACCCTCCTCGCCCACTGGCGGTAAATAAACTTGCACCCAGACTTCCCTGGCTTCCCAAGTACCCTTCCGACCATAGAGCATTGCCCCACTTGGCAGCTTCTTGGTCGTTACCTTTTCACCGATCTGGGCACCGTAAAGCTGCAGCAGGCAGATGTCGTTGACGTGTTGTGCCAGAAGTAGTTCGCCCATATCCTCAATGTCGTGCAGACCGGGGATGGTTTGGACGTGTCCTTCGTAATCTACACGTCCTGTCCCATCGAAGGCCCGGAAGAAATCAGCATCCACCTCAATCTCCCAATCCTCGGGCAGGTAGAGTTTTAATGACGTGCCTTCCAGTGCCGTGAAGCCTTGCGCGGCAAGATGATTGAGGCTAAATGGCGTAAAGAGTATCGAAAGAAGTGCGGCGCGAATCATATTGAAAGTTAGGCATGCGAAGCGAAACACCTTGCCATGGAATGCATTAATCGCCTCTACACCACCGCTCGGCCAATTCAAAAGCTGGGCTGTATCGTGCGGTGATTGCATCGCCCAGCAGGCGACAGGCATCGGCTTGGTTTCCTTCCCGGTAATGGAGCTTCGCGCGTAGGAACAGTGCTTCCCCGTCGCTGGGATGCAGGAGTAACACCCGATCCAAGTCCTCGGCAGCCTGCTCGAACCGCGAATTAGCGAAGGCCGCTTGGCTACGATCAAGCCAAGCCTCCGCGTCGCCCGGATGGGCCCTTAGGTAAACTGTCAGGTAGTTGAACGCATTCGGCTGATCACCTCTAGCCAACGACAACTCGCCGAGCCACTTGGGCACCGAATCGAGCTTTGGGTTTTGGCGATAGGCGAAGCTCAGATCCGAAAAGGCCCGGTCGGGCCGATCAAGTGCCAATTGACATCGCCCCCTCAAGTACAGAAAGCTCCAATCCAACGGTGCGCCAGCCAGTTCCGCATCGATCAGACGGCTGCGCGCCGTGTTGTAGTTACCCAAGTGTGCGTCGACTTTTGCACGCAGCATCAAGGCCATGACCCAGTCACTGCGCATGCCCACCAACTCGCTGGTGATTTTCTCCCCCTCCTCAATGTTTCCGCTCAGAATGGTTCGCTGCGCGTCCACGTAGCGACGCTGGGCCACCCGTTCGACCACACTGAGCTCTGCTCCAGTCAATAAGGTGACGAGCAGAATCACCACGGCCAGCACCCACATCGAACTCCAGGCAATGCCAAAACGGGCCAGCCACCGCTCCCACCGTTCGAGCCATGGCGGCTGGGCGGCTTGATCCAAATAGGTCAACGTGCCTTCCCCCAACTTCCGATGGGCCATCATGCCCTCCCCCTGCCCTGTGGCCCGGAGGACAATAACGGGCACGTGCCCCCGTGTGGGGAGGCGCGTGTTCCAAT
>CAYGKP010000021.1:6082-19324 GCA_964350605.1 uncultured Cytophagales bacterium | reverse complement strand
ACTTTCAGGAACACTTCTGCGGGACGCACTTTTTCAACCCCCCGCGCTACCTCCAACTGCTCGAAATCATCCCCGGTCCGAAGACTAAGGCCGACGTACTTGATTTCTTCAAAACCTATGGCGAGAAGACCTTGGGCAAAACCGTGGTCACGTGTAAGGATACCCCCGCGTTCATCGCGAACCGCATCGGGGTCTACGCCATGCTCCAAACCGTGCACGTCGCCGAGGACATGGGCCTTTCGGTGGAAGCAACCGACAAGCTGACCGGACCAGTGATCGGTCGGCCGAAGTCGGCCACCTTCCGCACCGCCGACGTGGTGGGGAACGACACCTTGATTAAGGTCGCCGACAACCTGTTTGCTGCCTTGCAGAACGACGAGCAGAAGGACATTTTCAAACTGCCCAAGGTGGTCGAGGCCATCAAGAAGAACGAATGGTGGGGCCAGAAGTCGGGCAAAGGCTTTTACCAAAAGGTGAAGACCAAGGAAGGATCGGAGATTCTGTCGCTGGACTTCAAGACCCTCGAATTCCGCTCGCAGGAGAAAGCAAAGTTCCCGACCCTCGAGATGACCAAGCCGGTCGACGACTTGAAAAAGCGCTTACCGATGCTAATCGCCGGGCAGGACCAAGCGGGCGAGTTCTATCGCAAGACCTTCCTGCCACTCTTCGCCTATGCGTCGAACCGGGTGCCGGAGATTGCCGACGAGCTCTACAAAGTCGACGACGCGATGCGCGCCGGATTCGGTTGGGAGCTGGGGCCGTTCCAAATGTGGGATGCGTTGGGCGTGAAAAAGACCGTCGAGAAAATGAAGGAAGCGGGCCTCGCCCCCGCGAAGTGGGTGGAGGAGATGCTCGCCGCCGGAATCGAGACCTTCTACCAAGTGGGCGACGGAACGAAGTCGTTCTACGACCTCGCTTCGAAGAACTACCAAGAGATCCCGGGCATTGGCCAGCTCATCCTGCTCGAAACGATTTCGAAAGACAAGATCGTCTGGTCGAACGAGGGCGCAACGGTCCGAAACCTGGGCGACGGCATTCTGGGCCTCGAATTCCATTCGAAGATGAATACCATGGGCGCCGAGGTGATCGGGGGGGTTCACAAAGCCATCGAATTGGCCGAGGAAGGCTACGAAGGACTGGTCATCGCCAACGAGGGGGCCAACTTCTCGGTCGGCGCGAACCTCGCGATTCTCCTGATGTACGCCGTCGAGCAGGAGTTTGACGAGATCAACGCCATGATCAACACCTTCCAGCAAACCATGATGCGCGCGCGCTACTCGTCAATTCCGGTCGTGGTTGCGCCCCACAACATGGCCCTGGGCGGCGGTTGCGAAATGACGCTTCACGCCGACCACGTTCAAGCGCATGCGGAACTCTACATTGGCCTTGTCGAATTTGGCGTGGGCCTGATCCCCGCCGGAGGGGGCACAAAGGAAATGACCTTGCGCACCGCCGATTCCTTCCAGGACGGCGACATCCGCATCAACGCCTTCCGCAACGCCTTCCTCACGATCGGTCAAGCAAAGGTTTCCACCTCCGCGATGGAGGCCCGCGATTTGGGCATCCTCCGTCCGGGCGACTCGATCACCTTCCACCGCCAAAGCGTGATGGCCGATGCCAAACAGGCGGCTCTTCGTCTGGCCATGCAGGGCTACACCCAAAAGCCCCAGCGCACGGACATCGAAGTGCTCGGCCAGGAATTTCTGGGGATTGTGAAGGTCGGTGCGAACTCGATGTTCGAGGGCGGCTACATCACCGAGTACGAAGCCTTGATGAGCGAGAAACTCGGCTACGTGATGGCCGGCGGCGACCTCTCGGCGCGCACGAAAGTGTCCGAACAATACCTGCTCGACCTCGAGCGCGAGGCCTTCCTCTCGCTTTGCGGCCAGCGAAAAACCCAAGAGCGCATCCAGAATATGCTGCACACCGGCAAGCCCCTGCGCAACTAACCACCACTTGAAGATTCAACAGCTATGAGCTTGAAAACCACTTACCTTGTTGCCGCTCGCCGCTCCGCCGTGGGCAAGGCCCCGCGCGGCAGCCTGCGCTTTTTCCGTGCCGACGAACTGGGCGCGACCGTTGTCAAAGCCGTGATGGCCGACGTGCCGTCGGTGAAAGTCGAGGAGATCGACGATGTGATCGTCGGAAACGCGACCCCCGAAGCGGAACAGGGCCTGAACATGGCCCGCATGATTTCCCTGATGGGCCTGGGCACCGACAAAGTGCCGGGCGTGACGATCAACCGCTACTGCGCTTCGGGCCTCGAAACCATTGCGATGGCTGATGCGAAGATCAAGGCGGGCTATGCCGAATGCATCATCGCCGGGGGCTCGGAAGTGATGAGCGGGATGCCCTTCGGCGGCTGGCGCATCGTGCCCAACTACCAAGTGGCGAAAGCCCACGCGGATTACTACTGGAACATGGGCTTGACCGCTGAGGCCGTCGCCCGCGAGTTCAACGTCAGCCGCGAGGACCAGGACAAGTTTGGCCTGCGCTCGCACGAGAAAGCCCTCGCTGCGATTGCCGCCGGGAAGTTCAAGGACGAAATCGCGCCCATCGAAGTGAAGGAGGTCTACCTCGACGCGAAGGAGAAACGCCGCGAGCGGACCTACACCTTCGACACCGACGAGGGCCCGCGCCCGGGATCGAACCTGGAGGCGATGGCGAAACTTCGCCCGGTGTTCGCCGCGAAGGGAACCGTGACGGCGGGCCAAGCCTCGCAGACTTCGGACGGGGCGGCTTTCGTGATGGTCGTCTCCGAGCAGTTCATGAAGGATCATGACCTCAAGCCTATCGCGCGGCTGGTCAGTTATGGTGTGGCGGGTGTGCCCCCGCGCATCATGGGGATCGGCCCGATCGAGGCGATTCCGAAGGCGCTCAAGATGGCGGGGATGACCCTCGACCAGATCGACCGCACGGAGCTGAACGAAGCGTTTGCCAGCCAGTCGCTGGCGGTGATGCGCGAGCTGGGGATGGACCAAGACAAAGTGAACGTGAACGGCGGGGCGATTGCCTTGGGCCACCCGCTGGGTTGCACGGGCGCGAAGCTGACGGTTCAGGTGCTCAATGAGCTGCGCCGCGAGAAGCTGAAGTATGGCATGGTGACCATGTGCGTCGGCACGGGTCAGGGCGCGGCGGGGATTTTCGAACTTCTATAAGTGAAGGCTGGGCTCCTCATAGCGTCCCTCTTCTTGCTGCTGCCCTTGGGGGTGTGGGGGCAGACGGCCTTGTCCTGCGAGGAAGTAAAGGAGCGATTTGATCTCGACTGCAAGGGCCTCACTCGCGAAACACTTCGAGCGCAATTGGGTGAACCCACCGACAAACATTGCGGCACCCTTCGTGTGCCCCTCAACCGGACCAACAAACGCCGCGGCTCCGAGAATGTGGCGACCCGAAAGCTGCGCGCCTGCCACTACGACTACCACCTCAGCGAGACCGAATCGGTCCGCTTCGAATTCCGAAAAGTCAAAGGCGAGGGCTATACCCTGCGTACCGTCACCCTCTTCCAGATCGACGAATGAAAGCCGGACTTTTCATCGCGACCCTGTTCTTGCTGCTGCCCTTGGGGGTGTGGGGGCAGGGGGATGCGCCGCGCTCCCGCGAGGAAAAAGCCGAGCACTACGGCGTGGAATTTCAAGAATCCAAGCCCCGCCACGTCCGCCGAATTCACGGCCGACCCGACCGTATCCAACGGATCGAACAACCTATGGGCCATGCCATGCTCCGCGAACCGCGCATGTGTGTTCCCTTGATGGGCAACGCACTCATCTATCACTACGGAAACATGGAGGGCCGCGAGGTTCACTTCTATTTCGCCAAACAGAAGGGCCGCCGTTTGTACAAAATCACGGAAGCCAAGATCGAAGAATGAAAGCCGGACTTCTCATCTCATCCCTTTTGCTTTCGGGTGTGGCGTTCGCGCAGGACAACGAACCCACCCAAGAAAAACTCGCCACCCGCTACAAGGTCGAGATCGGGAAAACCACGCGGCTCGGTTTGCGTTTCAAACAAGGGTTGTTTCCGAAGGAGATCGAGCGTCGCCCGCCGGCGAGCGTTCGCTTTGTTGGCGGCGGCACCTCGCAGACACTGCCCTCGGTCATCTACACCTACGAGCACACCCCGAAGCACTCCACCTCCTTCATCCTCGGCAAGACCGAAAAAGGCTACCGATTGGTCCGTATTGTCGAAAACAGACACGTCCTCTGATGCGTTACATAACTAGGGACAACCACCACTGAAGCAACACATTATACCACCACATTTTATTTCGTACTGACATGAGCACCACCACCGAATCCACCCAAAACCTCAACGTGAAAGGCGGCGGCTTCCTGATCCAACCCGAAGCCCCCCAGGACCTCTTCACCCCCGAAGACTGGAACGAAGAGCAACTGATGATCGCCCAAACCTGCACCGACTTCATCGACACCGAGATCCTCCCGCGCCTCGACGAAATCGACAAGCAACCCGACGGCCTGGTTCCCGGCCTGCTCGACAAAGCGGGCCAGCTCGGCATGCTGGCCGTCACCCTCCCCGAAGCCTTCGGCGGTTTCGGCGCGGACTTCAACACGGGCCTGCTGGTCACCGAACGCGTGGGCGCGGGCCAATCCTTCTCGGTCACCCTTTCGGCCCACGTGGGCATCGGCACCCTGCCGATCCTCTACTTCGGCACCGAGGCACAGAAACAAAAGTACCTGCCCAAACTCGGCACGGGCGAGCTGAAAGCCAGCTACTGCCTGACCGAACCGGGTTCCGGTTCCGACGCCCTGGCCGCCAAGACCAAAGCCATCCTCGACGGCGACCACTATGTACTGAACGGTCAGAAAATGTGGATCACCAACGCGGGCTTCGCCGACGTGTTCATCGTCTTCGCACAGATCGACGGCGACAAATTCACGGGCTTCATCGTCGAGCGCACGATGCCGGGCCTCACCTTCGGGAACGAGGAACACAAGATGGGCATCAAGGGCTCGTCGACCCGCCAGGTCTTCCTCTCGGACGTGCGCGTGCCGAAGGAGAACGTCCTGGGCGAAATCGGCAAGGGGCATGAAATCGCCTTCAACATCCTGAACATCGGGCGCATCAAGCTGGCCGCTGGCACACTCGGCGCAGCCAAAAGCGTCATCAAGCAAGCGATCGCCTACACCAACGAGCGCAAGCAGTTTAATAAGTCGATCTCCGAATTCGGGGCGATCAAGCACAAACTGGCCGAGATGGCCATCCGCACCTACGCCACCGAATCGGCGGTCTACCGCGCCGGGCACCACATCGCCCAGATGGAGGAAGCCCT
Organism: uncultured Cytophagales bacterium; assembly: GCA_964350605.1. Lineage (GTDB taxonomy): Bacteria > Bacteroidota > Bacteroidia > Cytophagales > JAAEPT01 > CAYGKP01. The sequence continues at coordinate 14,034 of CAYGKP010000021.1, read as the reverse complement.
GCAAGCCGCGGGCAAACCCTACGAAGAAGCCGTCGTCGATGCCGCGCGGGAGTTCGCCATCGAAGCTGCGATGCTGAAAGTCGGGGCCTCGGAGATGCTCGACTTTGTGGTCGACGAAGGGGTGCAGTGCTACGGGGGCTATGGCTTTTCGGCCGACTTCCCGATGGACCGCGCCTACCGCGACAGCCGCATCAACCGGATTTTCGAGGGGACGAACGAGATCAACCGCATGTTGACCCTCGACATGTACTTGAAGCGCGCCATGAAAGGCCAGATCGACTTGATGGGCCCTGCGATGGCGATCCAGAAGGAACTGACGGGCATCCCCGATATGTCGGGCGCACCCGAGGGCTTCCTGGCCAGCGACCTGCACGCGATTCAGCAAGCCAAGAAGGCCGTCCTGATGATTGCGGGCCTCGCGGCGCAGAAGTTGATGATGAAGCTGGGCGACGAGCAGGAAGTGCTCCAGAACTTGGCCGATATGTTGATTTGGATCTATCAGGCCGAGTCGGCGATTCTGCGGACGCAGAAGAACGCGGCGCGCAATGGCGAGGATTCGGTCGCGTTGCAAGCCGATGCGGCGCGGGTGTATGCCTTCGATGTGATGGACAAGATCAACAAAGCGGGCAAGGACGCGATCCTGGCGTTTACCGAGGGGGACGAGCAGAAGATGCTCCTCCTGGGCCTGAAGCGCTACACGAAGATCGAGCCCTTCAACACCAAAGACGCGCGGCGCAAGATCGCTGAGGCGATGAGTAAGAAGGGAAGTCTAGTGCTCTAGGCTATCCGCCGAAGTTGAATCAACTGGTAAGACCTCAGTCCAAACAGGGCTGGGGTCTTCTTCATTGCTAGGACTAGAGTTTGAAAACCAAGCAGATTTAATCTCTGCTGTTGCAGAGATTATCCCGACGGCAATTGCAATCCCAATTCCCCACCAAGCAGCTCGAACAGCTTTTTCTTCAGATGTTCTAAACCGATGTTTTTGAAGTTCAACGAGTCGCTCAGAGCAGAAAACATACGAAGTTGAATACTTGTAAAATTTTAAGACCAGTTCATTATCTATCTCGTAATGAGTGAATTGAGCCCCGTCTTTGTATTCAGTTTTATCTTCGAGAGGCTCGTAATGAAACTCTTCAGCTTCAGCAGATGGGTGTAGTGAGACATAGTGTTTTGAAGCCAAGAATTCGATCAAAGACACAGCCTCAGCAAGTATTGATGTGATTAAGAAAAACTTCTTTCTGTTTTCCTTAACCAGTCGCAACTCTTGATAGAGGGAATCATCATCATTACCACTTCTAAGTTTCACGAATAGTCTGCTGTAAGGTTCATCAACAGACTCATTGAGCTGAAGGTACTCAACACCTGCGCCCGATACTCTTCCCTCTAATTCATCCTTTACTGCGTAGAAGAAGGCTGCATCAGGTTGACCAGAGATGATTCGCTTTATAATACTTTTCTCAAATGACGAGAGCTTCATAACGGAAGTTAGGGGAAAAGCCCAAGGCTCGTACCCTCGCTGCTTAACATCAAACCGTAAGCTCTCTTTCCGTTCTTTTGCTTGATCAAAAGAACCAAAAATCAAGGCTCCCGGCGCGCCCTACGTGGTGTCGGCCTCAGCGCTTTATCATGGGGCGCACAGGTCGCCGGGTCCGCGTAAGAAATTGTCAAAAGCTGGCCTTCGAGAAAGTCGTAGGACTCATGCGTCAGCATTCCCCTCCCCTGGAGCCGACCCTAGTCGAGCGATCGGGGAGTGCCCTTTTCTTGGTTCGTTCTTTTGGGCACGCAAAAGAATGAACGAAAAGCGGGCGACGAGCGGCCTCAAGCAGACTCGTACTTACTCGGTGCGACGATAGGCCGCATGGAGAACAGCAACCCGGACAACCCCCTGCTCCTCGTTTCACTCCTCGCCGTCCCCCTTTACAAAGGGGGACTTACAGACCGAAAAAAAGTCCCCCTTTGTGAAGGGGGATTTAGGGGGTTGTGACAGAGCCAGCGGACAAGGATGGGCTACCGCCCATAGAAAAACCGCTCGCGGACAATTTGCCCTTGGTCCCAGACTTGGACGGAGACTTCTTCGAGTTCGCGGGGGGCTTGGCCTTTGAGTTGGTATTGAAAGCGGTATTGGTGAAAGACCATGCCGGAGCCGGAGCCGGGGCGGTCGGGGTCGGCTTTGACGGCGACGGCGACGATTTCGCCGCGGAAGGCTTCGAATTCGGTTTCGCCGGCCAGGGCGGCGGTGCGGTTGGCGGCTTTGCCGACGCGGGGCACTTCGTTGTTTTCTTGCATGACCACGTCGGGGCCATAGAACCGCTCGAACGCTTCGAGGGTCTGGCCTTTGGCGAGCATGTCGTCAAATTCGGCGACGAGCGTTTCGAGCGAAAGTGGGGAAGTAGCCATGGGCGCAGTGGTTGCCCTGCAAACTAACAAACCCACGCTCGACCAAAAGGATCGCCTGGGCGACAAACCCGCGGGCGGTTTTTTCGTACGTTTCTAAGCGGCTGTTCGAAGGCCGTGGTTTTTCCTTTCGCTCTACTGCTTATGTGTCGTCGTTTTACGCTCTCGATTTTTGTGTTGGTTTTGATTGGGGGCACCGCTGCGCGGGCCCAAACCGTGGCCGAGTGGAACGCTGCGCTCGACGAGGCGGCGGCCAGTTATCAGGCGCATCAGTACGAGGACGCGATCATGTCGGGCGAAAAGGCGATGCAGATGGCCCGCAGCCTGTTTAAGCCGGGGAAGGGCGATTATTTGAATTTGGCGACGACGCTGAACGATCTGGCGATCATGTACAAGAAGGCGGGCGTGGGCCAGAAGGCCGAGCCGCTCTATAAGGAGAGTCTGGAAATCACCCAGCAGCTCATGGGGGCCGACCACCCCGAGGCGTTGATTACGCTGAACAACTTGGCGTTGCTCTACAAACAGATGGGGCGGTACGAGGAGGCCGAGCCGATTTACAAAGACGCGCTGGTGAAGATCGGGGCGAAGCGCGGGACGGAAGATTCGTTGTACGTCAGCATCGAGGGGAACTTGGCGAACCTGTACGCCGAGGTCGGGCGGTATGGCGAGGCCGAGCCGTTGTACGAGTCGGCCGTGCGGGATGCGAAGGCGGTGTATGGCGTGGGGAGCCAACCGCATGCGGAGGCGTTGCTTCGCCTGGGCAGTTTGTTCGAGCAGATGGGGCGCTACTCGGAGGCGGGGCATTTGTATTCGGAAGCGGCGGGGTACTACGAGAAGTTCAAGGGCGAGAGCGGGATGGCTTACGCGAAGGCGCTGAACAATTTGGGCTTGCTCTACAAGGAGACGGGCGAGTACGCGAAGGCGGAGATGAGCTATCAAAAGTCGATCGAGCTTCACGACAAGATTCTCGGCTCGCGCCATTTGGAGACGGCGACGGTGCAGAACAACCTCGCCGCGCTCTACGAAGCGATGGGGCGGTACAAGGATGCGGAGGCGTTGTACAAGACCAGCTTGGAGGTGAAACGCTACAACATTGGGGAGGAAGACCCCACCTACGCGACGACGCTCAACAACCTCGCGTCGCTCTATTTCAAGATGGAGCGGTACGCCGAGGCGCAGGTCAATTATGAGAAAGCCGCCGAGATCAAGCGGGCGACGCTTGGCGAGTTGCACCGCGATTATGCCATCGCCTTGAACAACCGCGCGGCCCTGCATTCGACCATCAAGGAGTATGCGGAAGCCGAGCGGCTCTACCTCAAAGCACTGGAAGTGCACCGCCGGACGGTGGGCGAGCAGCACCCCGATTTTGCGGCGACGCTCAACAACCTGGGGGCCCTCGAAGAGGAACGCGGCAACCTGGACAAAGCCGACAAGCTGTACACCCAAGCCCTCACGATCAAGAAGAACGTGCTCGGCGTGGATCACCCTTCCTATGCCCAATCCTTGCTGAATCAGGCCCGTTTGCGCCACAAACAAGGAAAAGAGCTGGAAGCCGAACGCTTGTACCTGGAAGCGAATGCCCATCTACTCCAACAAATCGAGACGTATTTCCCTGCACTTTCCGAACGGGAGAAGGCGGCCTTCTATCGCACCACCCGACAAGGCTTCGAGCAGTTCAACTCGTTCGCGCTCCGCCGACAGGAGCGAAATCCGAGCATCCTCGGCGAGATGTACAACAACCAACTCGCGACCAAGGCCCTGCTTCTGAACAGCAGCGCGCGCATCCGCCGGCGCATCATGGAGAGCAAGGACAAGGAGTTAATCGCCGAGTACCAGAGGTGGCTCGACCTACGCGAGTACCTGGCGAACCTCTACACCTTGAGCAAGGAAGACGTGAAGCGCGCGGGCGTCAACCTCCAAGAACTTGAAGCCGAAGCTAACCAGTTGGAGAAAGACCTTTCCCTGCGATCCGAAGTGTTTGCCGAACGTTCGGGAAACAAAAACGTGACCTGGCAACAGGTCCAAGCGACACTCAAGCCGGGCGAGGCCGCCGTCGAGATCATTCGCCTGGAGCGGTACGAGAAAATCTGGACCGGGAAGATCCAATACGTCGCCCTCATCCTCACGCCCCAAACCAAAGACCACCCCGAACTGGTCCTGCTCGAAAACGGCGACGACCTGGAGAACAAGTACATCAAGTTCTACCAAAACACCATCCGCTTCCGCGAGCCGGACAACGTGTCTTACACCGAATACTGGGCGAAGATCCGCCGCAAGCTGGGCGGCGCGGGCACGGTCTATGTCTCGCCCGACGGGATCTACAACGTGATCAACCTGAACACGCTGAAAAATCCCCTGACCGAAGAGTACGTGATCGACGAGCTGGACATCCACGTTGTCAACAACACCCGCGACCTTGTGGAAGAACCCCTTCGCCGCAAAGGCAAGCGCGACGTGGTCCTGATCGGTGCGCCGGATTTCAACTACCGCGTGGCGGGCACCGCGGGCCAACAGTCGCAGCTTCAAGCCAACCTACGTGAGAGTTTGATGCAGGTCTTCGCGGGGGGTAACATCAAAGACCTCCCCGGTACCCAAAAGGAACTGAACCAGATCGCCGAACTGCTCGGTGCAGCGCGGCGCACCAAGTTGGCTAGCTATCAAGGTCGCGAGGCGACCGAAGGGCGCATCAAAGGCTTAAGCGAGCCGCAGGTGTTGCACATCGCGACGCATGGCTACTTCCTCTCCGATGTGCTGCTGGAGAAGCAGAAAGCTCTTTTTGGCCTTGAAAACGTTGAAAGTCGCCAACTGGCTGAAAACCCGCTATTGCGTTCGGGCCTCCTGTTGACCGGGGCCTCGCCAACGATCAAAGGCCAACCGCTGTACGGTGAGGACGACGGCATCTTAACCGCGTCCGAAGCGATGAGTTTGGAGCTGGAGGGCACCGAGCTGGTCGTACTATCGGCCTGCGAAACGGGCTTGGGCGAGATCAAAAATGGCGAGGGTGTTTTTGGCTTGAACCGCGCCTTTCAGGTGGCGGGGGCCCAACGGACACTCATCAGCCTGTGGGGTGTGGAGGACGAGGCCACCCAGAAATTGATGACAAACCTCTACGCCGCTTGGATCGAGGTGGGCGACATGCGCGAAGCCTTCAAAATCGCTCAGCAGAAACTCCGCAAGGAAAACCCCGAGCCCTACTACTGGGGCGCGTTTCAGTTGATTGGCCGCTAGGGCCTTACCAGGTTAATTCTTTCTTGCTCTCCTGCTGCTCTTTTATGCGGCGGAGCTTAGCCTCCTCGTAGGGAGACAGTTTTCGAACGACCGAGTCGCCGACTACCTCGTGGCGTTTCTCGAAGGCATCCTTTTCGCGGGCGGCAAAGCTGCTGTCTTGCTGGGCCTTGCGGCGGAGCTTGGCTTCCAGGTAACCGTTCGATGGCTTGGAATCAGAAGGGGAAAGCGAGTCGGCCCGGCCAAGTTTCTCGTTACGGGATGCTTCCTGTTCGGCCATGCGCTGGGCTTTTTGCTCCAGGTAGCCGTTTTTTCCGCCGCCCTCGCAGGAGAAGAGGGGGCTGAGGGCAATCCACAGGGAGAGTGCCAGAAGCGGGCGCCAAAGAATCGTACCCATCTGGCGAAGATAGGCAGTGGGCGCCAGGGACCCGCGCGCGACTAGCGGACGCGGACTTCGAACTGCGCGTTCAGCGCGCCGATTCGATGGCTTTGCGGCTTGGCATTGGTGCGCACCGAGCGAAAACTTTCGCCATAGCCGAGGGCCAACACATGGAGGCGAACGCCTTCCCGCGATTGGCTGCCGGCGTTCCAGCGGAGTTGGAATTCGCCTTGTTGATTGGGCTGGGCTTCGGCCAGCACCTTTCCGCCGCGCTCCAAGCGGATGCAAGCGACCCCGGGGGGCAACGAAAGTTGCTCGTCGAGCAGGTGCCCACGCATGACCCACTGGGTGCTGCGTTGGGTTGTGGTGGCTACGAGTGTCATTGGTAGATGGATCTATAGGTGGCTAAAATTTCTATCTGTAAGTTCATACGTGCATCCTACCCCATCGTTAGCGGTGCTTTATCATTGGGTAGGTACCGCACATTTACCAAATGGCCCTGGCGGCGAGATACGATACATTTTGGCGTTTTGAAAGTTATCCACGCTACCCCCAGCGAACCCGATCGTAACACAGCGATGATCTACCCACGACTACTCGGTTTTCTCCTCCTTTTGGCCCTCGGCACGTTTCGGCCCCTGGTGGCACAAACCGCGCTTCAGGTCCATGTGGATGCCTGGATGAAACACGGGAACCTCGAGCATGCCTCGGTCAGCTTCCTGGTCCTCGACGCGACGACGGGCAAACCCGTGGCGGCCCACGACCCGGACCGCACGTTGACCTCCGCTTCGACGGCCAAGATTTTCTCGACCGCCACGATGCTGGACCTCTACGGCTCCGACCACAAACTGTGGACTGCTCTGGGCTACACGGGTTCCATCGATTCGACGGGGACCTTGCACGGGGATGTCGTCGTGGTGGGCGGCGGCGACCCGGCGTTTCTCTCACATCGTTGGACGAGTTATTACGGCGACCCTTTTGCCCGTTGGGCGAACGTGCTGCGCGCCCAAGGAATCAAGAAGGTCCACGGGCGGGTCATCGGTGATGCGCGCTTGTTCGGCACGACCACGGGGGCGCCGATCCATTGGTCCTGGAACGACATGGGGAACTACTACGGCGCGGGCCCATCGGCCCTTACCATTTGGGAGAACTTCTACACGATCTACTTGCACTCCGGCCCCAGCCACGGCGACCCGACCCGGATCGCAAAGGTCGAACCCGAGGGTCTGGGCATCGCCTTCGACAACTACGTGACCTCGGCCCGCTCGGGCGGCGACAATTGCTACATCTACGGCGCGCCGTTCACTAGCCAGCGCATCTTGCTGGGCACCATTCCGATGGGTCGCCGCGACTTCGACGTGAAGGGCTCGCTGCCTGATCCGCCCCAAACGGTGGCCGGCCAACTGAGCCGCGTCTTGAATTGCACGGGCCCACCAACCAACACCCGCCTGCTGGGCGACTCGGTGACCTCACTCCTTCGCAGCGTGACGATGCTTGACACCATTTGGTCCCCCCGCCTGCAAGACCTCTTGGTCCAAACCAACCATTCTTCGATCAACCTCTACGCCGAACAGTGGGCCGTCCATTGTGCCATCAAGATTGGGGCCGAGCCTTCGAGCGACGGTGGCGCGGCGGCCATAACCAGTTATTGGGGCCAGCGTGGCGTGCCGACCGAAGGGCTCATCCTCGCCGATGGCAGCGGCCTTTCGCGGCGCAACGCCATCAGTGCCCGCCACTTGTGTGGCTTGCTTTATTCGATCAGTAAACGCCCGACTGGCAAGGCCTTCAAAGCCACACTGCCCCAGGCAGGAAAGAGCGGCACATTGTCCCGCTTCGGCGACGGCACGGCGATCGAGAATCGCTTGCACGCCAAAAGCGGCTCGATGTACAAGGTCCGCAGCTACGCGGGTTATCTGGAAACGACCACCGGGAAGGAGCTGGTCGTTGCGGTCAT
>CAYGKP010000021.1:0-6072 GCA_964350605.1 uncultured Cytophagales bacterium | reverse complement strand
TCGGACTCGGCCCTGCGCACGCGGTTGGAAGCGTTACTATCGCCCTTTGTGTATTATTAATCTGGCGGATCGGAGAATCTCCTAGAGGAAGACGCTCCGCGTTACCCTAAGGTAAAATCGAAGGAAACTTTTGGGGTTCCTTTGGTTTCCTGCGCAAAAACCGTTGAATTTGCGGGCCACTTACTCTCTCTCCCCCCAGTGAAACGGTCTGTCCTTCTTCTTTTGATTGCGCTTGCGGGCCTCGGTGTTTCGCGGGCCCAAAGCGGCAAATACACCCTGAGCGGCCACCTGCGCGACCAGGAAACGGGTGAAGATCTCATCGGCGCGGTCGTCTACATCGAGGAAACGGGCGACGCGGTGGCGGCTAACCTGTATGGCTTTTACTCCATAACCTTACCGGGCGGCGACTACCGGGTCCGCATCCAGTCGATGGGCTACCCGGATACGACCATCAGCGTCTCGCTGAATAAGAACACCACCTTGGACCTGCGCATGGCCGGCGAAGATTTCGTGCTTGAGGAGGTTGTGGTGTCGGAAACCAAGCCCGACCAAAACGTCTCGTCGGTCGAGATGAGCACCGTCGAGGTGACAACTGAACAGATCCGCAAGATGCCCCAGTTGCTCGGTGAGGTCGACGTGATCCGCTCGATCCAACTGTTGCCTGGGGTTAGCACTGTGGGGGAAGGCGCGACAGGTTTCAACGTGCGGGGCGGAAACATTGACCAGAACTTGGTGCTGCTCGACGAAGGGACGGTGTTCAACTCGTCCCACCTATTTGGCTTCTTCTCGGTCTTCAACGCCGATGCGGTCAAGGACGTGAAGCTGTACAAAGGCGGCATTCCGGCACGGTATGGAGGCCGTCTGTCCTCGGTGCTTGACGTGCGCCAGCGCGAGGGCTCGGACCAGAAATTTCAGATGCGCGGCGGCATCGGCTTGCTTTCCAGCCGCTTGACGGTGGAAGCACCGATCAAAAAAGACAAAGGGTCGTTCCTGATCGCCGGCCGGCGGTCCTACGCCGACTTGTTCCTGAAGTTGAGCCCCACCCTGCGCGAGAACGTGGTCTACTTCTACGACCTGAACGTGAAGGGCAACTACCGCCTGAACGAGAACAACCGCATTTTCCTTTCGGGCTACTTGGGGCGCGACGTGTTCAGGTTTGGCGACGACTTCGAGGCCAGGTGGGGGAACATCACCGGGACTTTGCGGTGGAACCACGTCTATTCTGACAAGCTGTTTGGCAACCTCTCGCTGATCGCCAGCAACTACGATTACAACCTGGGAGTACCCGAAGGTCCACAGGGCTTTGAGTGGAAGTCGCGCATCGTGAACTACCAACTGAAGCAGGACTTCGACTACTACCTCAGCCCGAACACGACGCTGACCTTCGGCGCGGGGGCCATCTACTATCGTTTCTCGCCCGCGAAGATTGAGCCGACAAACGACCAGTCGATCTTCAATCCCCTCGAACTCGACAAGCAATACGCCTTGGAGCCCTCGGCCTATATGGCCGCCGAACAGAAGCTCGGCCAATTCACCGTTCAATACGGCCTGCGCGCGTCGGCCTTTTATCGCTTTGGTCCCCAGACGGTCTATCGCTACCGCGACGGGGTGGTCCGTGCCGATTCGACGATCAGCGACACAAGCAATTATGGCAGCGGCGATGTCTTCTCGCGGTTCTTCGGCCTGGAGCCCCGCGTGGCGGTCAACTTCCGCATCAACGAGCGCAGCTCGGTGAAAGTCAGCTACAACCGCATGCGCCAGAACCTCCACTTGGTGTCGAACACCACGTCGGCCACGCCGGTGGACGTGTGGACCCCCGCCGGACCGCACATCGAACCGGGAATCTCCGATCAGGTGGCTGGGGGCTACTTCCGCAACTTCAAGGACAACACCTTCGAAGTCTCGGGTGAGGTGTTCTACAAGTGGTACACTGGCGTACTCGATTACGTGGACGGTGCCCAACTGTTCGGAAACGAGACCTTGGAGCAAGAACTGTTGCAAGGTATCGGACGTTCCTACGGGTTTGAATTCCTTGTGCGCAAGCAGAAGGGCCGCTGGACGGGTTGGTTTGCCTACACCCTTTCGAAGGCCGAACGCCGTGTTCAAGCCCAGAACGAAGGCGAGCAAGCCATCAACAACGGCGATTGGTACGCCGCCAACTGGGACAAGCGTCACGATGTCTCGTTGACGCTCAACTATGCCCTCACCGACAAGTGGGAGCTGGGGGCCAACTTTGCTTACTCGACAGGCCGACCGACTACGTATCCCTCGGGCCGCTTCACCTTTGATGGTAAAGCGATTCCGTTCTACTCCGAGCGCAACAACGGGCGCATCCCCGATTACCACCGCCTGGACCTGCAAGCCACTTACCACAAACCCCGCAAGGAGGACAAACGGTGGGAGCTGGATTGGATCTTCGGCATCTATAACGTGTATGGTCGCCGCAACGCTTACTCGATATTCTTCCGTGAGAACCCCGACGTACCTGGCCAAACTCAGGCGGTTCGCCTCTCGATCTTCGGCTCCATCATTCCTTCGGTCACTCTGGATTTCAAATTCTAAGCCCATGACCCGCGCACGACTTCTGCTTCTCTCGCTCCTCGCGCTGGCCACTGCCGGTTGCCAGGACGTGGTCGACCTCGACCTGAACACCGACCGCCGTGTGCTGGTGGTCGATGGCCGGGTGGACAACCTGTTTGCCACCCAACGGGTGACCCTTACCTACTCCCAGCCCTACCTCGACCAAAGCGGCGACATCGCAGCATCGGGTGCTATGGTCACGATCTACGATGACCTGGCTGGCAGCTTTCCGATGAGCGAAACGACCCCTGGTTCGGGTATCTACGAGGCAAGCTTTACGGGCGTGGCGGGCCGCAGCTACTGGGTGGAAATCACCCTTGACGGGCAGACCTACGCCAGCGACCCCGAGCCGTTGGTGGCTGTCAATCCAATCCTTGACTTGACCCCCGAGGAGGACGACGAGGGCTTGTACGCCATTCTGCTGGACAGCCAAGATCCCCCCGGCTTGGGCCAGTTTTACCAGTGGCGTATCTTTGTCGACGGCGTGTACCGCAGCAAACCCGAGAACATCGGCATCGAGAGCGACGAGTTTGTTGACGGTAATCCGATCATTGATTATGACATTGTCTACGGCGAAAACATCGAAGGCCCAGCGACTGCCTTGGTCTGGCAGATGAGCATTTCTGAGCGCTGCTATCGCTTCTGGCGCACCGTGCAAGATCAGACAGTTTTTGTGGGCAGCCCCTTCGATCCGCCACCAGCCTTGATCCGAAGCAACATCAAGAACGTGGCCGATGCCAAGGACATCATTCTGGGCTACTTCCAGGTCTCGGCCATCGACACGATGTCGGTTCAGATCCCCTAACGAATCGAGGGTAGAAAAAACGCCGAACGCTGGGTTACTTTCCCGCCTCCCGGGTATTAAGAAGTACACACAGCATCTGACACACACTTAGCTGGAAAAAGGTCGCCGATGGCGGCCTTTTTCATTTTACGGCAACGAGCGATGTCGAAGTGTGCTTACCCGGGCCGCGCGACGATCTCGACGCCCAGTAGGATCAGTGCCTGAACGGCTACCCCCAGGCCCAAGCCCAGGATGAACGGCCGCCACTTCATCAGGGAAGAAGCAATCAAAAGGGCCGCGAATGCGCCAAGAGCCAAAATCATGGCCCGACCGAAGGCAAACCAGTATTCGGGTTTTTCCATCCGGGGCAACTCGGCTTCGAGTTTTTCTTGGTTACCCTCCTCCATCAAGGTTTCAATCTGCTCGACCTTGTCGCCGCCTTGGAAGTAGGCATAGCCCCCAAAGCTCAGTTCAAACAGGCCCAGAATCAGGAACGGGGTCGCAAAGCCCCACAGTATCTTGCTTTTCAGAATCGAGAAGAGGAGCCCCGCGCCAAGCACGGCGACCAGGCCGACCAGGGCCAAGGTCAAGGCGTTCGATTTTTGGGCCTCCCAAAGACCCAGCGCGCTGACCTGGTCCCAGGCGTCCTGCACTACCTATCTTGTGTGTAGTAGGAGGAGTGGCGGCCGTTCAGGCGGTGGCCTTTCTCGTAGCCAACCCGTCCGCGTGAACAGGCGCTAAGCAGCAGTCCACCAAGAAAAAGGAGAAGAAGGGCACGGGTCTGAAAGCCAGTAGAGCGTGTGGCAAAGCGTCGCATGGCCCCAAAATACGAACAACGATCACAAATCCTGCTAAAAGCCGAGACCCATCACGAGCACGTCGTCCATTTGGCTCGACGAACCGCGCCAGCCTTCGAAGCGATCGCGCAGCAACTCCGCCTGTGCCGAAGGCTCCAGATCGCTGATTTCGATCAGGAGTGCTTTGAGCGCCTTGCTGCCAAACTTCTTCTGATCGGGTCCGCCGAACTGGTCCGCATACCCATCGGAGGCAACATAGAGCCAATCACCCGCTACCAGCTCCAAGGTGTGCGCCTTGAAGGGTCGCTCCTCGCTCATCCCCGCCCCCAGGCTGCGCCGGGTGCCCCGCGTTTCGACCAGTTCGCCCCCACGAACCAGCCACAACGGGCGATAGGCCCCCGCATAGGTCACGCTTCGCTGGTTCGCGTCGATGATGAGCAGTGCCAGGTCCATGCCGTCGGGCGGCGCATCCTCGCGGGTCTCTTTGCTTAAGGCCCGCGAAAGGCCCGCTTCCATGTGGTCGAGGATCAATAGTGGTTCGCTTAGGTCTCGCTCGTTCACCGCCTCACTCAGGAGCGAGGCCCCCAGCACACTCATGAATGCACCCGGCACCCCGTGGCCTGTACAGTCGGCCCCAACCACCACTTGCCGCCCACAACTTAGCGTCCCGCACCAATAAAAATCCCCGCTGACAATGTCACGCGGTTGATAGTAGACAAAACTCTGGTCACATGATACATTCAATTCCTCTGCGCTGGGCAGGATGGCCGTTTGCAGACGCTGGGCATAGCGAATCGAATCGGTGATGTTCTGATTCTTGCGAGCGATCAGGTGTGAGGCTTCCTCAATCTGGCCACGCACTTTCCGCTCGCTGCGCAGGAACCGCCGGGTGGCCACCACAATGAACGCGCCGATCAACAGAAACAGCCCGGCGACCAGGCCCAACCGTCCATAGGTCCGCTGTCGCACGCCATCAATGAAGGCCCCGTATTCGTGGTCGACCAGGATGACCCCCACCGTCGAGCCGTCGGCGGTTTTCACGGGCGCGAAGGCCGACATCCAGGTGCCGTTTTCGTCCTCGTAAGTTGGGAGGAGTCCGCCCTCGTCGTACTGCTCACGAAGCAACTGGGGGAAGCTCTCGTAGCGGTGGCGGTAATGGGGCTCGTCTGCCGAGGAGAACCCGAAAAAGAATTCGTCGCTTTCGTGGTCCCAATGAAGGGAATAGATCGGCGTTTTAATCTCGTTGAGCTTTTGCGCGGAGAGGAACAAGGCGTAGTACATCGCATAGGTCGAGTCCTGTCGATTGCCCATGATGTCGTCCTTTTCCGGGTGGCTGGCTAGGGTGTGTGTCCAGGCTTCGCCGTCGGCTTGCAGGCTCATGGTCGTGGCCACAGCGCGCAGCTTTTCGTATTCGCTGCTCTCGTAGGCTTCGACTTGGCCCGTGTAGGTTTGGTACAGCAGCACCCCAGCCAGCACCGTAAGGCCCAAAAAGACCAAGAGCAACAGGCGCGTGTAGGCGTTGCGAAGGATGTCGGAGAGTAAGTAGCGGCCCATGGAGGTAAGGTGGCGGCTTATAAGCTCGGGAGCCCGGGTGCGGCGAACTCTCGCCCAGGCGACAAACGCTCCGGTTTGTGGCGGTGGAAAAGGGAGCCCCCTTGGTTGCCCACGCCGGGGGAAATCCCCATTTTGGAACGCCAACCGACCCATGCGATGCGAAAGCTGAACAAGTTCATTGTCACCGTCCTCACGATCCTGATGCTCCAGTTGATTGCCGACTGGGTGGTGACTTTCTTCAACAACGCCCACAAGAACAACTACCTCTCGGTGCTCATACACATAGCGGACATTGTGATTCTCTTTTATCCGATGCTCACCTTCCTGAACCGCTACATCGCGACTTTCTCGAAGAAG
>CAYGKP010000020.1:0-19958 GCA_964350605.1 uncultured Cytophagales bacterium | reverse complement strand
GGTCGCCATTGTTGACAAACTGTAGGTTTTCAACCAATAAGGCCGGTACGCCATTGAGCCACAACTCGACCTCCCCGTCATGGTTCGACCCGGTATTGACCCGCACGCGCTGGGTCACCGTGTACCACTCGCCCGGATTCACGTACACGTCGTTGTTGCCCGCGTCTTGCAGGGTTAGGTTGTCCCCACAGGTTCCCCCTTTGTCCATGTGATAGAGGTAGAGCACCAAACGACCACCTGGGCGCCACATCAAGCGGCAACTGAAACCTTCGGTCCCATCGCAAACGGCGTTGCAACCGCTGCAGCGCGCACCGCCAGACAAGCCGGGCAATTTTCCTCCTTCGTTAGTGGTGCCCCAACTGAAGTTGTCACTCATGCGAAATGAGTAGCTGATGAAATACTCTTGGCGACCGGGGACCATCAAGGGCGCCTGCCCCCCCGTTCCGCCGGGGCCATATTCTCCTGCTGGATAGAACACCCGCAAGGAGTTGGAACCACTGAAGGCATAGGCATCATCGACCAAGCAACGATTCTGGTCAAATCCATTGACCCAAGGAACTGTGAACCCATCGGCGATCCAATCGGACTGGGTGTAGGTATGCTCGTCACCACGGGTCTCGAAGCCTTGGAAGCCAATAATTTGTGCTTGAATCGGCCAAGCGAGAGCCAATAAAAAAAGGAGTGCGTATAATTTTATCATCCGCGTCTGATAATCAGGCATTTATGATATAAAGATACGGATAAGTGCCAAGAACGATGAGTGGCCCTACCTAAGGCAGGGCCACTCGCATTCAGTAAGTATGGGGTTCGTACTAGGGGTTGATCGTTACATTGAAGGTCACATCAACGTCGGTCTCTCCGCCTGCATTGGTTGGATCGCCACTGCTGACCCCCGAAGCTCCTTTATCCGGCTCGTGGATCAAGGTCACTTGCAGCGTACCACTGCCCGCCGAACCTGTGGTGAACGAGAACTCCAGCCCAATGGGGTCCGTGTTGTCATCCATATCGGTGTAGGAAAAAGCCGTCCACAAGGTCCCCGGTGAGTCGACGTAGAAGAGCTGATGCTCATCATCCTCCTCTTCGACCTCCAGGGTCTTGTTGAACTCTTCGTCCAAGAAATCCGAAGCCACGGCATCCTCCAGTAACACTTCCGTTTCATTGAGAATCAGTACGCGGCCCAAATAGTTGGTGCTCGAGTTAAGCGTCATTGTCTCTTCAACGGTCGGTGGGTTTCCACCTTCCCCATCCGGATCGCGGAACCAGACCGTATCGATTGGTGTGCCAGGTGCACTGGCCTCAAAGATGATGATGCCCAGCGAAGTGATGACCTCCGGTTCGTTGACCGGGCCGGGCGTGTCGTCGTCTTTATTACAACTGGTGAGGGCCGCCACTGCGGCGCCCAAGAGAAGGGAATGTTTCAATACGTGTTTCATTGGTATCAATTGGTTGTGCCGAACGGAACCGCCACGCGAAGCATGACGTCGGTCCCTGCCTCGTCCGCGTAGTAGCGCAGGCGATTCAGGTAGTCCCGGTAAGCATTGTTAAAGAGATTGGAAATGCCCAGGCCGACTTCCGCAGGCTGGTTTCCCAGCTGTAGCGTCGTCCCGGCGTGTAAGCCGAAGAGCCAGTAGCCCTCCGGCGGAGGCGCGTAGTCCGTCGGCACCCACAGGTGCTGGCGAACCGTGTACTGGGCCGTGAATTTGACGTAAGGCCCATCGGATCCTCCAAACTGATGGCGCAGACGCGCCTCGTATTGTTGGGGAGGCAGGAAGGGGAGCGCTTGCTCGTTCTCCTGATCCCACCCATGTAGTAGTGATGCCTTCGCAAGCAGTCGCCAGCGGGCATACAAATCCCACTGCGCCTGCGCGTCAAGGCCCGTGAGTACGGCGGGCACCTGCGTGTAGGCGAACGTGGGGAAAGCCCCTCGAATGGTCAATTGTGTTTCGGCCGTTGGCACCAGCGCGATGTAGCCGTCGAACCAGTAGCGATAGCCAACAAGCTGAAAGGAGAAGTCCTCGCCCACTTGCTGGGAATAGCTCATCGTCAGGCTCCAGACTCGTTCCTCGCCAAGGGTGGAATCCCCTTCCTCAATGGCTGCCGCGCCATGATGCAAGCCATCGGAGAACAACTCCGCAACATGCGGCGCACGCCAGCCCCGGGCAACCACCACATGCAGGTCCCAGGTCTCCTGGGGATGCAGAATCGCACCCACTTGAGCCGAGAGGTTGTCGAAGGCATAGTCGGACACCACAACTTGGTCGTTGTTCTCGATCCGCTTGACGGTCATCACCTTGCGGTCGTAACGCAGCCCACTTTCCAACGTGATGGTCTCGAAGGGCCGCCGCTCGATGAGGTACACCCCATGTTGCGTGCTGGTGAAGTTTGGGATGAATTGGCGGCCCTGGTAGATGTTCTGCTGCCAGATGCCCTGCCACCCCAACTCGCCACGCAAACCCCACAGCGGGCGGTGCTTCAAGCTCAGTTCCGAGACCCAGGTGGTGAGCCGAAGGTCCAGTGCCGGGCGCGTGGTACTGAGCGAGGACTGGCGCACGTCGAACTCCTCCCGTTCGTCGATTTGGTAGGAGGTGTAGCCGTGCAGCGTCCCAAAGCCCACATCCAACTCGCCTTTGGCGCGGAAGCTGTTGTGGACCACCGACTGATAGGGGCGGTCGATGGCGTAGGAAAACTCGTCCTCGGTATTCGGCCGATCCGCTGCTAAGGCATTCTGCAAATCGGTCAGGTTGCCGATGTGCGAACCCCGGAAGATGCCGACAGTCGTTTGGTAGCGCGTTGCGTCCAACTGCACGTTCCAACGATCCGCCTGCCAACCGAGCGAGCCGGTGACGTTGTACTCCTCCAACGCCGTATTCTCTAACCAGTAGCGCGGTGTGCGGGTCGTGCCAGCCTGGCGATAGGTACCCTGCACACGAACTCCAAGCGGCACACCCTTCGGCGAACCTTCCAACCGCAGGTGGTGCGCAAAGGCCGCACCGTTCGACCGACCCATTACCTCAGCGACGCCGCCGAAGCCGGAATCCACAGGCAAGGGGTCGGCTTCCACTAGCACCGCGCCCGCAATGGCATCCGAGCCGTAGCGCACGCTGCTGGCCCCGTACTCCACCCGAAGCTGGTCGGCAACGAAGGCATCCATCTCCGGGCCATGCTCCTGGCCCCAGGCTTGCCCCTCGAGGCGCAACCCATCGACCAAGATCAGCACACGTTGCCCATACAGCCCATGCAGGATCGGTTTCTGAATGCCCTTGCCCGTACTGAGCGAACGAACACCCGGCAACGAGGACAACTGCTCGGCGAGGGGTGCCCCACGGGACTCGCGGTGAGCCTCCTCGCTTACCTGCGCATCGGGCACCACAGACTCCTCGGTTCCCTTCGGGTGAACACCGATGGAAACCGCTTCGAGGGTATCGGAACGTTGGGCCAGCGCTGGCGCAAAAGGAAGCAACAGCCCCAAAAGCACCACCGCCACGCCTGGAAAACGCGGCATGGAATGGAAAGTCAGAGAATACAGAGACGGGCACCGCCTTCACCAGTGAAGGGGATGCAACAAGCCGACGGGCGGCTGGGGTTACGCCTGTGTCGGTGGGCCGCGCAGCGCGGTGTACTCGGCCGCGCGGTGTTGGAACGGCTGAACAAGGCCGAGGGCTTCGGCGTGCGGCTGGTCCAGGGTCGGAGCCTTGACTTCCGCCGGATCGCTCAGGTGGAAGACCGGCAGAACCGATAGATCGCAAAGCGCACAATACTCGTGCTCGCCCCCGAGCCACTGCTCATGCTGCGAGGCAATATGGCTCGTCTGATGTTCGCACAAATGCGACGCGCGGTGCAGCCCCTGAGCCATCGCCACAACGACGAACAGGCTCAGGAGAACTCCTGCGGAGGTTTGGCGAAACAAAGAACGAAGCCTCATGTGCCCCAAAGGTAGGAATTGGTTTGTACCTTTGGGAGGTGAATCGCTTGGCCGCCCTCGCATTGCTCCTGCTCGTAAGTCTGAACGTGTTCAGCTTAACGCTCCTGCGTGCGCGATTCGACGCCCAGCGCGACCAGCTGGCGGCCACGCGCTGCGAGGTGCGCACCGACCCCACAAAAGCCCCCCTTTGCCGGGCCCACTGTGTCTGGGAAAAACAGGTGGCCGATCACCAGTCGTCCGAAGAACTGCCCTTGTCGGCCAGTACATCGATCAGCCTCGACTACCTCGCACCGGAAGTTGAATTGAGCTTTCGCTCACCGGTCCTCACGAAGGAATCGACCTTCGGCCCTGCGCCAGAAGACTTTTACCGAGGCACTTTTGTCGCCCCAGGCACTCCGCCGCCGCTCGCCTAACGCACCCGTTGGGTAGGTACCCTTACACTCGGGGGCACATTGTGCGCTCGAGTTGGTTCATAAGTCATGAACCAAAAGCACGTTAGGTTACTGCAATGAAATTTCCCGTTTGGATTCTGCTGGTTCTGTTCGCCCTGTCTTCTTGTAAGATTGAGGATGAGGTAGCCATGCCTACGCCCGAGGAAGTGTTCCTGATTGGAGCGCCAAGCTATTACGGCAGCTTCACGATTCCTTCGGACAACCCGATGGACCGCGAGGTGGTCGAACTGGGGCGGTTCCTCTTCTATGAGAAAACAATCTCGGCGGACTCAACGGTGTCCTGCGGGTCGTGCCATCAGCAGAGTCTCGCCTTTACCGACGGTCGCGCGCTGGCTCAGGGGATCGGTGGGGCGAACGTGGGCATCTCGACCATGCCCTTACAGAACCTGCTGTGGGTCAATCGTTTCTTCTGGAATGGGCGCACGTTGAGTTTGGAAATCCAAGCCATCCAGCCCATCGAAGCAGCCAACGAGATGAACTTGCCCATTGCTCAAGCCATTGCCCGGCTGCAGGACAACCCGGCGTATGTGCAGCGATTCGAGAATGCGTTCGGAAGCCCCGGCATCGACGCAAGCCGCATTGCCAAAGCACTCTCGCAGTTTCAACGAACGATGATTTCCAGCAACTCGAAGTACGATCAGTTCCTGCGGGGCGAAGCGACCTTGACGACGCAAGAGCAGCGCGGATTAAATTTGTTCTTTACCCACCCCGAGCCGGGCTTTGCGCCGCCGCTTCGGGGGGGAAACTGTGGGGACTGCCATACCGGCTTCTTGACTACTGATGCACAGTTCCACAACAATGGCCTAGAGACGAGTCCAGCACCTGGTTTCTCGGTGGTCACCGGGCAGCCTGGTGATGTCGGGAAGTTCCGCACCCCTTCGATGCGCAACATCGCGGTGACCGCGCCCTACATGCACGACGGACGATTCGCAACGCTGGAAGATGTGCTCGATCATTACAACGAGCACATCCAGAGTTCTGCGACGCTCAGCCCCCTAATCATTGTGGCCTCGAACACGCCCAGCGGGACGCAGCTGGACCTAACAACCCAAGAGAAGGCCGACATCATCGCCTTTCTCCACACCCTGACCGACAACACCTTTCTGACGAACCCCAAGTTCTCGGATCCCAACCCTTAATACCTCCCCTGCGGAGTAACCCGATGAAACACACATTCTTTCTTCTTTCCGCGCTCGGCGCCCTTCTCTTCACCTCAAGCTGCAACAAGGACGACGATGACAGCGAGTCGCAGCAACCCGGCTCGATGCGCCTGATGATGGAAAACACCGTCCTTGACGAAAATGACGTACGCCAAACGTTGACACTCAACACCATGCTGGGGGTCACCGAAGAGGGCGACACCATCTCGGTCAGCGAGCTGAAATACTACCTTTCGAACTTCGTACTGGTCGATGGCGACGGCGGCGAATTCCCGATTCCCGACAGCTACCTGTTCTTCGGTCAATTCTCGGGCAATGCCTCGGCCAGCCGCATGGTGAGCTTTGACGCCATTCCCGCAGGCACTTATACGAACTTGAAGTTCGCAGTGGGCATCGATGTAAACGCCAACCGGATCACCCCGTTGGAAGTCGGTGATCTGGACCCGTTTGGCAGCAACTCAACCTTGGGTTCCAACAACATGATTTGGACTTGGTCGACGGGCTACAAGTTTGTTAAGCTGGAAGGCAGCACTAATGGCGACGACGGCGCGGTGGGCCAAGCCTTTGTCTATCACATCGCCAACCCAACGAGTTATAACGTGGGCACCGACGGGATCAATGGACCTGCATACAAAATCATTGACTTGCCCTTGTCAACTCCGGTTCGCATTGGTGGCGAGGCCGATCCAATGGTTCATGTGATCCTCAAGCTCGAGGAGTTCTGGGATGGCCCCAACGTAATTGACGTAGAAACCCAGTTCAACCCCGGCCACGGAGGGGGGGCGACGATTTTCGCCCAAAACTATGCAGCGGACTTCTTCGAAGTTCATCACATCGAGAACTAGCACCTTGCGTTCCCTGGCCATCGGCTTGATGGGGTTGGTTGGGCTTTTGGCCTGCCAGCCTGCTTCGGATTCTTCGCCCGCGTTGCCAATTACGGCCACGCGGGTGCAGTTCCGCACGCCCTTCGCCGACAGCTTGCCCCACGCCGCGCAGTCCCCGTTGACCCGCGAGAGCATCGAGCTGGGCCGCCGCTTGTTCTACGAGAAGCGATTGTCGGGCAACGGAAAAGTCGCTTGCGCCAGTTGCCACATCCAGTCCCTCGGGTTTGCCGATGGGGTAGCATTGTCAGAAAACGGCGTGTCCGGTCATCGGCAACGTCGCCATGCACCGGCCTTGATCAACTTGGCCTTTGGCGAGCAAATGTTCTGGGACGGCGGCGCGACAAATCTGGAAACTCAGTTGCTCGGTCCCTTGACCAGCGAAGACGAGATGGCTGCCGACATGCGTCAAGTGGTCGCCTTTCTGAACGCCGACCCGAACTACCGCAAGTGGTTCCGCGCGGCGTTCGCTGTCGATTCCGTCGAGAGCATTCACGTGCTTTGGGCCTTGGGCCAATTCGAACGGGTATTGATCTCGTTTGATAGCAAGTACGACCGGGTCCGTGCCGGACAAACCACCTTCACCGAAAGCGAGGCCAAGGGCCATGCGCTGTACCAAGCGAATTGTGCAAGCTGCCACAGTGAAGGTCTACTGACCGATCATCAGCACCACAACAACGGCCTGGACGCCACCGACCGTTTTGCCTTCACCGACCCAGAGAACGAACGCTGGGGGCGCTATCGCATCACGCTGGATTCGGCCGACATCGGTCGCTACAAAACCCCAACGCTGCGGAACGTCTCGGTCACCGCGCCCTACATGCACGACGGACGCTTCGCCACCCTCGACCAAGTCCTGGGTCATTACACTCAAGGCATTCGCTCCTCGCGGACCCTGGCACCTCAGCTCCGAGGCGGTCTCGATTTGAGCCCCGCCGACCAACAGGCCCTGATCGCCTTTCTGCATACCCTTACCGATACCACCTTTCTGACCCACCCCTCCTATGCGAATCCGTGGTAACGCATGCCTTCTCTTGGTGCTTGTCACCCTCCTGCTCCTGCCCCTCAGGGGCTGGGCTTGCGACGGCTGTACGCTGTTTCAATACCCCAGCCTGCGCAACCGAAACTACGTGCAGCTCATGTACCGCTACCGCTACCTGCAAGGTTATCGGTATTTGGACCAACGCTCGACCTTTAGTGGGCAGGGCCTGGGTCTACGTTCGCAGCGCGCCGCTCACGTAACGGGCAGCGGTGTAACCATCGATGATTCGGACCGCGATTTCGAGGCCTTGCGCTCGCTCGAACTCCGCTTCAACTTCCGCCTAGGCGAACGCACGAACCTGTTCGTGATGCTGCCATTCAATTCGCACGAGGCGTACTACGCCCGCGTGTTCAGCACTACCCAACCGGTGCGCGATTCGAGTAACACGGTCAGCGGCCTGGGCGATGCTATTTTGTTCCTCGAACGGGTTCGGCCCCTTTCGCTTTCCGACAACTGGGAATTGCTCCTCAAGTATGGCGCGGGGGTGCAGTTGCCCACCGGGCAGTTCAACCGCCGCGACAAGCAAGGTTTTTCTTACGACCCGACGGTGCAGCCTGGCGACGGCTCGTTTTTCTTGATGCTGCGGGCCAGCCCGATTTTGAGCTTCAAACAGAAGTATGGCCTGGCCACTTCAATCAACTACCGCAAAGGCACGCGCCGCGAGTTGTCGTCATCGGTAGTGCTCAACTCGCCGGGCCTCAACGTGCGCAACCGCAACGATTATCGATTCGGCGACCGCCTGAACGTGCAGGGCGATCT
Organism: uncultured Cytophagales bacterium; assembly: GCA_964350605.1. GTDB lineage: Bacteria > Bacteroidota > Bacteroidia > Cytophagales > JAAEPT01 > CAYGKP01. The sequence continues at coordinate 11,742 of CAYGKP010000020.1, read as the reverse complement.
GTTTGCAGTGATCGAGAAGGGAAACAAGCGTTTCGTGCCACTCGCGGGCCTATACTACGAGCGGGCCCAGCGCGATGAGTATGGCGGGCAAGAGATGGTCAATACTGGAGGCTGGACCCTGTTCGCCGATCTGGGGATTGACGTAAGCCTGGGCTCGGTCACGGTCAACGCGCTGTACCAAGCGCCACTGGCTCAGGGGTTGTACGACAACCAGTTGCAGCACGCGGGGCGGCTGAACCTGGGGGCGATGTACAGCTTCTAGCGAACCCTTGCTGCCCGGCGCGGTTCTTCCCTGCATGAACCCTGCCGCTGGCTTCAAATTTGGTGTTCGCGTGGCGCGCTACGAGATCGTGCAGGACCTGGCGATCAGCCCGAAGGAAGCCTGGGACTTCTTCACCAACCCTTATCGCCTGGTCGAGATCACGCCCGGTTGGTTAAATTTTCACGTCATCGAGGGCTGCACAGCCGGCCAGTTGTATGAAGGCCAACTGATCCGCTACCGGGTTAAGCCCTTGCTCGGCATTCCCATTCATTGGGTCACTGAAATCCGCCGATTGCGCGAGCCGAATTTCTTTCTTTACGAGCAACGCTTTGGACCCTTCCGCATGTGGCACTACGAGCATCATTTCCTGCCCATCGAGGGCGGCATGCGCATGATCGACCGCATGCAATGGGTCCTGCCCGGTGGGTGGCTCGGCGCGTTGTTGTTTGGCGGTTGGATCAAGCGGCGGGTGAAGAACGCCTTCGAGGCGCGCTTTGCCATTCTGACGGGGCACTTCGGTACGCCCCTTGTTCAACAATCGCCCGCCGACCCGGTTGAAGGGGCATGAACTACTTGATTGTCGGCGGCACCAAAGGCATTGGCCGCGCCCTTACCGAGTCGCTCCACGCCCAGGGGCACCAGCTTTTTGTCATCGCGCGCGCACCTGCTGAGTTGCCCAGCGGTGTTAGGTTCATTCCCGGCGATGTGGCGAGTCTTACCGAAGCGGACTTGAGCGACTTGCCCGAAACATTGGACGGCCTAGCCTTCTGCCCGGGGACCATCAACTTGAAACCCTTCGCGCGATTGAAGAAAGACGACTTCCTCGCCGATTTTGAGGGCAACGTTTGGGGCGCGATCCACATCACCCAGTTGGTGCTAAGCCGATTGAAGAAAAGCGAACGGGCCAGCGTGGTCTACTTCAGCACCGTAGCCGTACAGACAGGCATGGGCTTTCATGCTTCGGTGGCGTCCGCGAAGGGTGCGCTCGAAGGCTTAACGCGCAGCTTGGCGGCGGAACTGGCCCCGAAGATTCGGGTCAACTGCATTGCCCCTTCCCTGACCAACACATCGCTGGCCGAAGGCTTGCTGAATACCGATCAGAAACGCGCCGCGAGTGCGGACCGACACCCCCTGAAGCGAGTGGGCTCCCCTGAGGACATCGCGAAGGCGGCGGCCTTTTTGTTGGGTTCGGAAAGCGACTGGATTACCGGGCAAGTGCTCGGGGTCGACGGTGGGCTCTCCGCCCTTCGCGTCTAACCCGGTGGGCACCCTTCGGCCCCTGCTCGGGGATCAACTCAATGAGAACCATTCTTGGTTCGGACAGGTGAACCCCGAGGTGACCTACCTACTTATGGAAGTCAGGGAGGAAGCGAGCTACGTCCGCCATCACATCCAGAAGGTCGTCGCCATCTTTCTTGCGATGCGGGCTTTCGCCGAGCGGTTAGAGGAGCTTGGCCATCAAGTAAAGTACCTGCGACTCGACGACGAGGGAAATCAAGGTTCACTGGCTGAGAATATCAAGCAGTTGGTCGATGCAGAGGGCTTTGACTCGCTCGAAATGCAGGAGCCCGACGAATGGCGCATCGACCAGAAATTGCGGGCCTTAGCCAGCAAGCTTGAAATCCCAGTCAGCTTCGTATCCAGCGAGCATTTCTACACCGAGCGCGGTGAACTCGCTGAGGTTTTCAAGGGTCGGAAGACGTATGTAATGGAGCATTTCTACCGGACGCTCCGCCGGAAGCACCAGGTTCTCATGGACGGCGACGAACCGATGAGCGGACGTTGGAACTACGACGAGGAAAATCGCGAGTCGTTGCCAGACAACCTGCAGATTCCGCCGCCTTGGAAGAGCGGACGAGAGGTAGCCGAGATCGTCGCTCTGCTTGAAAGAGCAGGCATTGAAACGATGGGGCGATTGGACCCCACACACTTTGTCTGGCCGGTCACTCGCACCGAAGCCCTCCATCAATTGGGTTATTTCTGCGATGAGCTTTTTGGTCACTTTGGGCCCTATCAGGATGCGATGACCGTCCGCGACGATACTCTGTTTCACAGCCGCCTGTCCTTCGTCTTGAACGTGAAGTTGCTTTCCCCCAATGAGGTTGTTGAGACCGCAATCTCCACATGGGATAAAAACAGCGAGCAAGTTTCTTTCGCCTCCTTGGAAGGCTTCGTTCGCCAGATCATCGGTTGGCGCGAGTACGTACGTGGCATTTACTGGGCGCGCATGCCCGAGTTTTCGAAGGAAAACTTTTTTGAGAATGAGCGGAAGCTGCCGGATTTCTATTGGACCGGCGAAACCGATCTCAACTGTCTCAACCACTCCCTATCCGCCTCACTTGATGGGGCGCATGCGCATCACATCCAACGCCTGATGGTGCTGGGGAATTACGCCTTACTCATTGGTGCTAAACCTGATGAGGTAGACCGCTGGTACCTGGGTGTTTACATTGATGCGTTCGAATGGGTCGAGCTGCCCAACACCCGTGGGATGAGCCAATACGCTGACGGAGGAAAGCTCGCAACGAAGCCCTACGTCTCCTCGGGCAACTACATCAACAAGATGAGCGACTACTGCAAGGGCTGTCGTTACGCTGTTACGAAACGTACAGGCGAAGGCGCCTGTCCCTTCAACAGCTTGTACTGGCACTTTCTGGTACGACACGAAAACAGGCTCCGCAAGAATCCGCGTATCGCGCGGGCCTACAGCACCTGGGAGAGGATGAAAAAGGAAGATCGCGAGGCCACCCTGGCTCAGGCTGAGGACTACCTCGCCTCGCTTGGTTAGTCAGCAGGGAAAACCGCTGGAATCTCCTCGGTATCCTTTAAGTGGCTGCGCGTGTCGGACTTGAATACGTCAAACGCCGCTTTGTCCGAGGAGTTGAAGCCAAAGGTCTCGGGGCTCCTCTCGTAGGCCGATACCGGCACCACAAAAAAGCGAAGCGCGCCCTTCTCGTACCGCTTGTGGACCCAGGTAGGTGTAAACCCATAGCGCTCGACGACGACCTTGCCGTCCACTTTCTTCAGCCAGACATGCGTCAATAACCCACCGTCCTTGTAGCGGGCTCGTTGGTTCGAGACGAAGTTGCCGTGGGAGTAGAAGATCAGGCCCTTCTTGCCCGTCGTGTCGCCGGGGATGTTGACCTCCTCGACCTCTTGGATCACGTGGGGGTGCCCACCGATCACGATGTCCACCCCTTGCGAGAAGAGGAACGCCGCGTTCTGGCGTTCGTAGCTGTCGGCGTTGCGCTGGTACTCTGCGCCCCAGTGGGTGCAGGCAATGATGCACTCGGCGCCCTTGTCCTTGGCCGCCTGAATGTCTTTGGCCATCTGCTCCTTGTCGAGGTAGTTGACCATGTACCAGGGAATCTTGTAGGACTCCTTGAGCCCATTGGTGCCGTAGGTCATGTTCAGGAACGCCACCTTGATGCCCTTGATCTCCTGGATGAAGGGGTAGGTATTGGCTCGCTCGGCAGCCGTGCGGTAAGTGCCGATGTGCGGAATGTCATAGCCATCGAGAACGTCGAGGGTGCGGATCATGCCCGACACATTGCGATCGCAGGAATGGTTGTTGGCGGTCAGGAGCATGTCGAAGCCCGCCCATTGCAGGGCCTTCGCCAACGAATCGGGGCTCGAGAATTGGGGGTAGCCCTTATAGGGTTTCCCCGCCAAGGTCACCTCGAGGTTCGCGACCGCGTAGTCGGCCTTCTCGACTGTCGGCTTCACGTATTGGAAAACATGGTTGTAATCATAGCCCCCCAAATCGGTGAAATAGGCGGCCTCAATCTGGGGGTCGTGCCCCATCACATCGCCGACGAAAACCAAATGGGCCTGCGTAGTATCCCCCGCTTGCGCGTGGAGCAGGTGGGCGAACAGGACAAATAGTTTCAGCATAAAAAGGCGGGCAAGCGAAAGACTCATGCCTGCCAAGAAACAAAGATCCCGCCAAAAAAGCCCCCGTTAGAAGGCGATTTGATATTGCATGACGTACATCCCGCGGCGGCCGTCCTGCTTGGCCTCGCCGTTGTCGTTGATCTGGAAAATCGGGCGGCTTTGTGCCGCCAGCGAAAGCTTGGCGTTGTGGCCCGCCATTAGCCAGTTCACACCGCCTTCATACATATGCATCGGATCGTCGAGGGCCTCGTAGTTGGCGTACTGCGAGGTAACGTAAGGCATCAGCGTGCCCGCATCGCCGAGCAAGCCATCCTTGAACTTATAGCCCAGCTGGCCATAGAGCACCGACCCGGTCCCGATCATCGGGAAGCCGTTGCCCGCGCCGTTGACCGTTCCATTGCCGTTGGTGCCGTTGGCGGGGTTGTTCACACCTACGTTGCGCAGGTAGTTCGGGCCGAAATCATACTGGCTGAACAAGCCGTAGAACGAAACCGCAGCACCTTTCGCATTGATCGGCGCGTCGTAGAACACATCGACGGCCCAGATGCCCAAAGAGGTTTCGGTGGTGTCGCCCTGGTTGTTAAGGTGCCACATGGCTTTGTCTTGGTATTCGAAACCCGCGCCGAGGTTCAGGACCTTCTTCTTCCCGAGATAGGTGCCCGTTTGGTAAGGGTTCTTGTTCGACTCACTCTCCAGGAAGTTCCAAGCAGCGTAGCCACTGAGTTGCGGGTTCGGCGCGCGGTTCGAGAAAGTGGAATTACTGCCCACCGCCGCGGTGTAGAGCGGCGAGTTTTGAATCGCCATGGGCGAGGTGAAGGCCAAGCGGTAATCCAACTTGCCAATCTGTCCTTTCGCATACACCGAGAGTTTGCGCAGGAACTGGTCGGTCGCGTCGTTGGTCGCTTGCAGGAAGAGCGGCGCGTCAAGGCCCATCAGCGTACCTATGCTCGGCGACGAGAACCGCGAAAAACCCGTCCATGCCGTCAGGCCCATTCCGAGGCTGAGTTTCCCTGGCACTGCATCGTACTGCACAATCGCATCGTGGAAGAACGCACCCTGCTTGCGCTCGGAGATGTAGTTGAAGTTGTTGATCCCGAACTGCATGTAGATGTACACCCGCGGGGTCATCTGGCCGAACAGGCAAAGGCGCGTGCGCCGCAAGCTGATGTCGGTGATGTTCGGTTCGGGGTCGCCAAAGACGGTCGTGCCCGGGTTGGTCTGGGTGTTGCGCAGCCAGACTTGGTTCAGGAAGGTCAGTTGGATGTACTGGCCATCGCCGAAATCCCACTTGGCGGCGGGCCAGGGTTTTTCGGCTTTCGTGCTGTCCTGTGCTTGGGCAGCAGCAAGTGATAGCAAAACGACCAGGAGGGCGAGCGAACGCTTCATGTCTGAGGGCAATGGTTTGATGGCGCAACCTAGGGCGGGCAATCTACCCGGCCAAAGTTATTGTGCTAACAAGCCGTGAGAATTCCATGAAGGAATTCTAAAGCTCAAGGCTGGTTCACCGACCTAGCGCACCGAGCGCAGCCGAAGGAGCAACTCCTCGCTCGAGGAAACGTCCTCGCCAATGGTCTTGCCGTAGGCAATGGCCTTTTCCGCATAGACACGGGCCCCTTCGTTGTTGCCAATCGCGTAGAGCGCCCAGGCGTAGGTGTCACAGGTAAAGGTGTTTTCGCTCAGGCCCACGGCTTTCTCGGACCACAAGGCAGCTTTTTGCGACAGGCGCGGATCGCGCGCGCTTTGCTGGATGATGTAGGAGGCTTCGTTGAGCACCTGCCAAGCCGGAAGCTGAGTCTGCTCCAAATAGCGGTCGACCGCATCGGCATACTGGCCCCAGTCGGCTCGCAGTTCGTAGTCGATCATGTCGAGCTGGGTCAAGAGCGAGCGGGCATATGGCAAGGGCAACAGTGTTGCCTGAGTCTTGATGTTAAAGGCCCCGGCCATGTCACCCCGTTGCACCGCGCCCTGGAAGCCCGAGAGGTGGGTGTTGATGATTTTTTGATGCACACGGGCCGAATCGACCACCCGGGCATAGACCGCATGTTGATCGACCAACCGATAGAAGCTGCGCGCCAAGGGGTCCCAGACAAACTCTTCCAACAGGTAGAAATGTAGACTGTCCAGTGCCTCGATGTCCGGGGTGCTACTCAGATAGCGCTCGACTTCCGCCTCAACGGGCTCGCCCGCTCGGTACCTGGTGCGGAAGTACGTGAGCAAGAAGGCTGGGTCGCGCTCGCCAGCGGCGTACCGCCGAGAAAGTGTCGAGAGCCAGCGGGTGGAATCGCGGGCCTCCTCACCAAACTCCAACAGTTCGTGCACCTCCAAGGCCCCCACGCGCTTGTGGACCAACCGCCCGTCCGGCGCGATGATTAGAAGGGTGGGATAGGCGACCACGCCATACTTTTCGCCCACCGGGCGGCCTGCCCTCTTTTCGGTGTCGATGCGCAGGGGGACAAAATGCGGCCCCAAGGCTTTTCCAATGGTATCAACCGGGAAAACCTCCTTATCCATCCATTTGCAGGGCCCGCACCAAGACGCATAGGCATCGAGTAGCACCAGCTTGTTCTCTGTTTTGGCCAAGTCGAGGGCCTCCCCCAACTCCATCTTCTTGAAGTCCAGGCCTTGCGCACCCAGGGGAAGCGTCGCCAGCAGGAGTGCCAACAACAATACGAAGGCGCGGGAGTTAGTTTTGTACTTTTGTCCCATGCGTTCCATTCTCTCTGTTCTCGTTTTGGCCCTGACAATCACCGCATTGTCTGTCCCTTCGTTCTCACAAGTACCTGAAATTCGATACAACCGCGGGGGGTATTTCCCCGAGGCCCCCAAAAAAGTCTGGGTCTGTGGACTGAAGGATGATTTTCGCGGACTGGCCTGGCGGGTCGAGGATGTGGAAGGGAAAGTAGTCATGGACGGTGCCTTGGGACGTAGCAAATCCGGGGCCAGCCAGCATACGCCCTTCAAAGCCCACCACGAGCTGGACCTCAGCAAGCTGGAAACCGAAGGCCGCTACCAACTCTACGTGGGGAACATGATGCCCGTTACGATTCGCATCGACAAAGAGCCGTACCGCGAGGTGATCGGCGAGGTGATTGGCTATCTCCGCCAGCAACGCTGCGGTTCGCACGACGCGCGCGACCACGGCTTCTGCCACGGCGGCGATGGGCGGTGCCCCTTGTCAACATGGAACAACGGCAACTGGGAAGCCACTACGCGGTACGAAGGCGTAGCGGGCGGCTGGCACGATGCGGGCGACTACATCAAATTCACCCTGACCATAAGCTACACGGCCTACTTCCTACTCCGGGCCTATCAAACCAACCCGGCCCTGTTCAAGGACCTGGGTACCGCCGAGAGCGGCCTGCCCACCATCCTGGACGAAGCCCAGTGGGGCCTCGACTTTCTGATGCGCTGCATGCCCGACCAGAACACCTTCATCATTCAAGTGGCCGACGAGACCGACCACCGAGAAGGCGAACGCATGCCTGAAGACGACAAACTGGACGGCCTGCGCAAAGCCTACGCAGCCTTCTCGCCCACCCAAATGGGTTCCACGGCAGCCGCCCTGGCCTTGGGAGCTGATGTCTTTGAAGAATTAGGCCAAGACAGCCTCGCGATGCGCTACCGCCAGATGGCCATCCAGATCTACGAAACGGCCCGCGAGAAAGCGACCTCGATCGCATGGTATGGTGCGGGTTGGGAAGTCTTTTACAAGGACGAGAAGGGAGCCGACAACATGGAACTGGCCGCCATCGAGCTTTACAAATTGACGGGCGAGAAGCGCTACCTGAACGAAGCGAAGACCTACGCCGCGGAAGCGGGCAAGGGCTATTGGTATTCCTGGGCGGTCTTCAACATGATCTCGCACCTACGCGTGATGGAAGAAAACAGCGCCCCCACCACGCCGTTCATGGAAGATCTCTATGACTTCCAAGCCATCGCCAACGACCCGGGCAACGTCTGGGGCTTCCCCCACAAGTACACCTGGGCCACGCTTTACAGCGCCTTCGGGGTGGCCAACAGCGCGATGCTCTACAGCCTACAACAGAAGGACAAGTTCTCGTCCATGGGCTACGACGTGCTGGACTATACCATGGGCCGCAACCCCTGGGGTAAGGCGATGATTTCCAGCCCCCAGATTCCCGGGAGTGTCTACCGCATCTACTCACAGGTCTACCGCATCAAGGACTACCTGAACCCCGCCGGCGGCATTGCCGAAGGCCCCGGCGACCGTCCTACCCACGACAACCTGGACAAGTACTTCAACATCCCCGTGACCCATGCGGATCACTTGTTCAACACCGACGCGGTGGTGTTCTTCGACCACGCGCACGACTTTCAGTGCATGGAAACCACCATAGTCGGCCTGGCGGATGGCATCATGTTACTCACCCTGATGGAAACCTATCATGAACAAAAGCGCCAGAAATAGGCTGATCTTCAAGATCGTGTTCTTCGCGTTTTTGGCGGCCATGCTGGTGTTCGCCTGGGATTTCATGCGCCGCACCTCGCCCCCCTGGGACAAAGCGGGCGAGCAAGTCCAGAAATACAAAGTGGACTAAGGGCCACAGCGATGCCCTACGGCCTGAGTCAACGCGATTTTTTTGAGGAGGTCTTTCGCGTGGCCTCCTTGGTTCCGCGCGGGCGGGTGACCACGTACGGCCACATCGGCGAATACCTGGGCCTCAAGAGCAGCGCACGCATGGTGGGTTGGGCCATGAACGCCTCGCACGGGCGACCCGACGTGCCCGCGCACCGGGTGGTCAATCGACAAGGGTTGTTAACGGGCAAGGCCCACTTCGGCCATCCGACGGCCATGCAGGAACTCCTGGAAGCCGAGGGCATCCAAGTGATCGACGATCAGGTGCAAGAGTTCGAGAAGCTACTCTGGATTCCTCTGCGGGAATTGAGAGGACTTCGGTAGGAGCGCAAGGCCCACGAACACCAGCAGGCCATTCAGCACGAGTAATTCGTAGCCGAAGTTGTAGCCCCCCAGCAGCTCGTTCGAGTAGCTATTGAGCAAGTAGCAAACGAGCGGCGCGGCCAGACACACCGCCGGAATGGCCCAGGAATCCACGGGTTTTTTCTTGGTGATCAGGCCAAAGGCGAAGAGGCCAAGCAAGGGTCCGTAGGTATAGCTCGCCGCGCGGAACAGGGCGTCGATCACTGAGCGGTCGGCCAGCGCATGGAAGACGATCATCACCACCAGCAAGAGCAACGAGAACCCAACGTGGACGCGGTAGCGCAAGGCACGGGGAAACGCTTCGCCCCGATTCGCCGCCCCCAGGAAGTCGACGCAAAAGGAAGTGGTGAGGGCTGTCAAGGCGGAGTCGGCGCTGGAATAGGCCGCCGCGATCACGCCGATCAGGAAGATGTAGGGAATCATCCCCCCGCCCAACAAGTCGCCATTCAGCGCCAACATCGGATAGAGCGCGTCGCTGCGCTCAGGGATCGCCACGCCTTTTTCCGCGGCGTACAGGTGCAGCAAGCCACCCAGAAACAGGAACGCCAGGTTGACAATCAGCAGCACGCCTGCGAAAACCATCATGTTGGTCTGGGCACCTTTCAGAGTTTTTACCGTCAGGTTCTTCTGCATCATGTCCTGATCCAGGCCTGTCATCACAAGGGTAATGAACGCCCCCGACAGGAAGTGCTTCCAAAAGGCATTCGGCGCGGCCCCGTCGCCGACGAACATCTTGGTCAGGCCCGCCGATTCCATCAACCCTTCGGCCTTGCCCAGGCTCCAATTCATGTCGCCCAGGATGGCCCCGATGGTGAGGCCGACGGCCAGCAGCATGAAGGTGGTCTGCAGCGTGTCGGTCCACACCACCGTCTTGATGCCGCCCTTGAAGGTGTAGATCCAAATCAGCGCGATGGTGACCAGCCCGAAGGCCCAAAACGGTAAGGACCAGCCGCCAAGCTTGGCCACTTGGTCAAACACCAAGGCCACCAGAAACAAACGAAACGCTGCCCCAATCGTCCGCGAGACAAGGAAGCAAACGGCTCCTGTTTTGTAGGCCCAAATCCCGAAGCGTTGTTCCAGATACCCGTAGATTGAAACCAGGTTCAAGCGGTAGTACAAGGGCAACAGCACAAAGGCAATTGTCACGTAGCCAACGATGTAGCCCAAGCAAATCTGGAAGTAGGTGAACCCTGCGGTTCCCACGTCGCCGGGCACCGAAAGGAAGGTCACCCCCGACAAACTGGCCCCAATCATCCCATAGGCGACCAGTGGCCAGGGCGAACGCCGTTCCCCCTGAAAAAAGGCCGCATTGCCGCCTCCGCGGCCAACCAGCCAGCCAATGCCGACCAAAAGGGCGAAGTAGCCCCCAACCAGGAGTAAGAAATTCAGTGCAGGCATCGTGTGGGGCTTCCCCTTTGGCTGTGAATTTGGTAAATTAGTGGCTATTGGCCCTGACGGCCAACCGTTAGTCCTGGAGCACTGTTGCCATGCCGTTCCCACAGACAGAAACCCAAGAGCTTGTCGAGCTCGAAGTATTGGTCGCCGACCCCAGCGACCTGATCGTTTACAACGACGACCACAACACCTTCGACCACGTAATCAATACGCTGGTCGAGATCTGCAGCCACTCGCCCGAACAGGCCGAGCAGTGCACCTGGATCATCCATTTCAAAGGCCGTTGCGCGGTCAAAAAAGGATCGGAGAACGAATTGTCGGCCATGTGCCGTGCCATTTTGGACCGCGGGATCAACGCCGAGGTGCTCAACTAGCGCCCCCGCTCCCCTCGGTGCAATTTCCCTCCCCCCTTGTTGAAGCCGCTGTCGAGCAGGTCTCGCGCCTGCCGGGCATTGGCAAGCGCACAGCCCTTCGGCTGGTGCTGCACCTTCTGAAATCGGACCCCGAATTGACCGATTCGCTGACCCGCGCCCTGAGCGACTTGCGCCACAAGGTTCGCTTCTGCGACACCTGCCACAGCATTTCCGACGGCGAGACCTGCACGATCTGTGCCTCGCACCGCCGCGACCCCGCGACCATCTGCGTTGTGGAGGATACCCGCGAGGTGTTGGCCTTCGAGAACACCGGGCAGTACACAGGCCGCTATCACGTCCTAGGCGGCCTGATCCAGCCGATGGATGGCATCGGCCCCGATCAGTTGAAAATCGACACCCTGGTGGCCCGGGCCCAACAGCCAGAGGTGACCGAGATCATCTTGGCCCTCAGCCCCACCATGGAGGGCGACACCACGGCTTACTACCTGCAAAAACGCCTCGCCGATTGCAGCGTTCGGATCAGCACCATCTCACGAGGCGTTCCCGTGGGCGGCCACTTGGAGTACGCCGACGAGATTTCCCTTGGTCGTTCGATTCTGTCTCGAACACAGATGAACGGCAGCTAGCCTTTCAATTGGTCGAAGGTTCCGCAGTCCGTACCTTTGCCCCCCGCTACCATTATCCAGCACATGAGCGCTACCCTAACCTCGGCCCCCCGCGCCTCGCAGCGCGTTGAATCCATGGCCGAATCGGCCACTTTGGCCATGACTCAAAAGGCCCGCGAACTCGCCCAAAGCGGCGTGGACGTCATCAGCCTATCGGTCGGCGAACCCGACTTCGTCACCCCCGACTACATC
>CAYGKP010000019.1:0-20125 GCA_964350605.1 uncultured Cytophagales bacterium | reverse complement strand
GGCGTACTGGTAGCTGCGCCCGCCTTTGTCGGTGGCGGTTTGCATCGACTGGCCTTGCAGAGTGGGCAGGGCGGCGAAAACCAGAAGGAGAGGGAGAAGGCGTTTCATCGGTGGTAGGTGAACTAGTCGAGGTCGAGGCCCAAGCGGTCCTTAAGGGCCAACAGGGCGGGGTATTTCTCGGACAGGTAACGGAATTTCTCGGCGTTGGTGTACAGCTTGGGTTGGCCGTCGGTGGCTTTCTGGTCCACTTCGATGGTCATGTCCAGAGTCGGGCAGTCCAGTTGGTCGCGCAGGAATTGAAGCAACTCCTCCTTGTGGCCCCGCAAGTAGTCCACCAGGTGGGGGCTGGGCACGCCCACGCGCAACTCGTACCCTTCCACGCGCCGACTCGATTCCTTGAATACCGAAAGCAGGGAGGGGTTCGTGGCTACTTTCGGCAGGGCCAGGAGTGCTTTCCAGGCATCGGCCAAGGCCTCTGCATCGGGCGGCGGACCTGTGGGGCCAGAAGGTGCTTCCTTCGGCTTTTCTTCTGTCGGGTCGCTGAGCTTTAGCGAGGGGGTGCGCTCGACCTTTTCGACCTGTTCCTTGCGGGCCAGCGTCTCGGCCATTTTCGGCGAGAGACCAGCGGTCGGGTCGGGTCGGGGCGCGGCTTGGGGTTTCGGCGCGGGGACGCTCGCGGGGGCCGCCTCAGTCTTAGGCGACGCTGGGGGCGTAGCTACTTTTTTTTTTCGGCGGGAACGCCGGAAAGGGAAGCGGTAGCCAGCGAGATGGCCTCGTTCAAGTGGGCGAGCTTCAGCAGGCCCATTTCCACGTGCAGCCGCGGCGAGGGTGCGTTGCGGTATTTGAATTCCGTCTCGGTCGCCAAGGCCAGGGCATTCAGCAAGTAGCCGTGGCCCAAAGTGGCCGATTGTTCCAGGTAACGCTGCTGAGTATCCGGCGGTACGTCAAGGAGCTCGACAGTCTTCGGTTCGGCGGCCACCAGAAGCTGGCGGTAATGATCGGCCAAGCCCGAGAGGAACTGAAGCCCATCGAAGCCCTTGGAAAACACTTCTTCCAACAGGAGCAACGCCGATGCCGAATCACCCGCCGCCAATTGGTCCACGAAGCGGAAGTAGTAGTCGCTGTCAAGGATATGCAGCGTCTCCAGCGTGCTGGCGTAGCGGATGCTGCGGTCCTTCGAGAAGGTCGAGATCAAGTCGAACAGCGATAGCGCGTCGCGCAACGCGCCATCGGCTTTCCGAGCGATCAGGTGAAGGGCCTGGGCCTCCGCCTCGATGCCTTCGCGCTGGGCAATCTGCACCAAATGCCCGGCAATGTCCTCCACGCGGATGCGGTGGAAATCGTAGATCTGGCAACGCGAGAGGATCGTGGGGAGGATCTTCTGCTTCTCGGTGGTCGCCAGGATGAAAATGGCGTAAGCGGGCGGCTCCTCGAGGGTCTTCAAAAAGGCATTGAAGGCCGCGTTCGAGAGCATGTGCACCTCGTCAATGATGTAGACCTTGTATTTGCCGACTTGGGGCGGAACCCGCACTTGTTCGACCAACCCGCGGATGTCGTCGACCGAGTTGTTTGAGGCCGCATCCAGCTCGTAAATGTTGAACCCCGGGTTTTCCTCCAGCGAGAACCCATTGATCTCGCGGGCCAAGATGCGTGCACAGGTGGTTTTCCCTACCCCACGTGGGCCACAAAAGAGCAACGCCTGGGCCAAATGGCCCGACGAAATCGCGTGCTCCAAGGTCGTGGTGATGTGGGATTGGCCCACCACCTCCTCGAACCCCTTGGGGCGATACTTTCGTGCCGAAACAACAAAGTCACTCATGGGCCGGACAAGTTACCACAAATGCCTACTTGCCGAAGGTCCAGGTGAAATTCGATCGGAACTCGTAGACTGATCGCCCCGATTCGATCACCGGGCGCGAATCGAAGGTGCCGGTAAACTGGTTCCCAAACCCAAAGCGTTCGGAGAACTTGAAAAGCAGCTGGGCGTCGATCGACAAACGCGGCTCGGTGAAATACTCGGGCCGTGCTTGATAGAAACCCGTGAAGCGAAACTGGGCCACCGGGCTAATCTGCCACCGCGCCGTTAGGTTCCAGGACGATTTCAAGTAATTGTTCTTTATCACTAGGTCGGAGCCATCTTCCAACTCGTCCTGATCGCGCCACACCTCGCTCTCAAACATCAACCCTGAGCTTCCGGCAATCGTCAAGAAATCGGCCCGGATGATGATTACCCTCAGTGCGCCACCCAACACCCGCCGCGCATCCATGCCTCGGCCCACGTCATACTGAATCTGCCCAAACACTTCAGGCGACACGGTTTTCTTGCGATGAAAATTGACCCGTCCGTGAATGTATCCCTGGCTGACTACGCCCTGCTCTTCGTTCACTTTCACGAAGCTCAGCGTGCTAAGAAGCATGTAACTGTGCTGCTCGGTTAGGTAGGCACTGTTGGCCTGCGAGCTGAGCGAGACTACATCATTGATCTGGTGGACGATCGCAAAACCAAAGCCCATGTTCCCGATCAGGCCCGTGGAATCGCCCTCCAAGCGAAACTTTTCGATGTTAAGAATTTGCCCCCGGGCAGAGCCCAATAGGAACAACCAAAAGAGAAGTAAGGCGAACCGACGCATCGGTGGCCAAGTTACCGCAGCCTACCGTAGTGTCTCAAATCCTTCGGCAAAGAACTCGGCCAACGTCACCTGATGGAACGCGACGATGCGGTAGAGCGAGCGCATCGTCAAGTTCGTTCCGTTTTCATACCGCCCGTACTGCGCCCGCGGAATGCCCACCGCCTGGGCGAACAACTCCTGCGTGGGGTACCCCGCCCGCAAACGCATGGTTCGCAACCGACGCCCGCAAAGCACATACAGGCGTTCTTCTTTCTCACTGAGCATATCTTTCCCCTCCACCGGCGTTGTATTCTTCGCTCATAAACTTTGCGAACGGGAATTAACGCTAGTGTTGCCGAAATCCCAAAAAAACCCAACAAAATAGCCATTCGGCGCAACGTATAAATTGATTTGTTCCCAATTGTACTAATTTCCCCTATCCGGAAGTCGGCGGGCCGGGCTTCTTTTCTTTCCGCTTTGCACAAGCGGGAATTTCTCGGGTCTTTTGTGCGTTGTGAACTTCACGCACTGGGGCCGACCTGGATTTGACAGGGTGGCAGCTGGCGTGTGTGCATGTCGGGGGTTTGAAGGCTTGACCCGTAATCCAAGCTTTCAACGATCAATTGGCGAGTCTAACTACGCCCTTGCTGCTTAGATAAGATCTAACTAGCATGTGTCCGCCACCGCGCCGTCTCTTCGTGGTGGATCACGGGCATCGACCCATGAGACTGCTGCCCACAAGCTGCCGTGCGCGTGGGCCTAAGACCAGTCGGCTACGGGACGTGGTTGGGCCGTTGCTTCCCTGCCACTCCTCGACAACCAACTAGCAACTAAGCATGTAGTACACACGATTCACCTACACCTCTGGACGAGGGTTCGATTCCCTCCGGCTCCACACCCTTCGGGTGTTTTGATATGACACCCCGCACCGTAGCGATGCGGCGCACCAACACGAAGCCCCCGCCACCCCGCGGGGGCTTTTGGATTCAAGGCATCCCCCTGGCCGCTACTTTCGTTACTAGCTTTATGACCGCCAGTCTACAATTGCGATGATTCAACCCTCCGCCACCCTGCGCCGCGTGGGTCTTGTCTTTGCCGCGATCCTGCTTTTTGCACTGATCCAACAGGCCTTCCAAGCCATTTGGACAGCCCAAGACGAAGGGGGTACTGTCGCCACGGGCCTCTCGAACTACTTCGCGTTCTTCACCATCCTGACCAACGGCGGGGTCATGCTAGCCTTGGTGCTGCCTGTTCTGGTGCCGAGATCGAGGCTTGGCCGCTTCTTTGCCCAAGTGAAAACCCACACCAGCTTGGCGATCAATTTGCTGTTGGTCGGCTTGGCCTATCACATTCTGCTCAGTGGGCTGTCCGATCCCAAGAGCTGGCACAAGGCATCCGACGTGGTGGTCCATTACCTCGCGCCGCCGGGCTTCTTGTTGTATTGGTGGTTCGCGTGCCCGAAGCAGCAGGTTCGCTGGGCGTTTCTGTTTACCACACTGATCTATCCGATCAGCTACTTGATCTACGTTTTGATCCGCGGCGAACTGGTGGGGCGCTACCCGTACTTTTTCCTCGATGTCGGTTTGCAAGGGTGGGGGGTGACTCTTCTATTTGTCTTGGGGCTGATGGTGGGGTTGCTTGCCATCGGCGCGGTGGTGATTGGGCTGGGAAGGCTCCGTAAATTCTGATGCTGGGATTTCTTGGCTGAAACACGGAACTTTGCAGGCCCGTTGGGTGCTTACTGAGAGTTATACGACTCCAGGTGGCACCGTCCAATTGGTGTTTACCGAACTCCATGAGCCTGAACCTCACCCGCACACCCACCGAAGCCAACCTCTCCAGCCGACTGGACTGGATCGGTGCCTCTGCCTCGATGCTCTGTGCCATCCACTGCGCCTTGTTGCCGCTGGTGATTACCTTGCTCCCCATGTCAGGCTTGGCGGGTGAAAGCCACTTGCTGGTCGATTTGAGCCTCTTGGTCGTGAGCTTGACGGTGGCAATGCTCTCGCTGCGCAATGGGTACTTGAAACACCACCACCGCTGGGGCGCAATTCGTCTGGCGATTGCCGGCTTCCTGGTTCTTTTCGTCGGGATCATTCTACACGAAGAGGCCTATGGCCGCTACGTGATGGCCCTGGGCGGTACGCTTGTGGCTGTCTCGCACATCTGGAATGCGCGCTTGTGCAAGCACTGCCGACGCTGCAACGACCACGCTCACGCGTAAATCGCTCCGCTCAAAACAACAGGAAAAAGGCCACCCAATGGGTGGCCTTTTGCTTGTCACACATCATCTAACATCGCGAGCGGGAGACGAGATTCGAACTCGCGACCCTCAGCTTGGGAAGCTGATGCTCTACCAACTGAGCTACTCCCGCTTCTAGCGCAAAAAAGGCCTTCGAATTTACGCTAATTCCAGGTTTTGTTATCCGACCAACCGTCGCCACCCATCTGGATCAGGCGGCTCTCGGGGTTTTGGGTGTCCTTCTTGCGCAGGTCCAGGTTGATGAAAAGATTCAGGCGAATGATGTGCCGCTGGCGGTACACATAGCCCAACGGGTCTCGGCTTTGGCCGATGGTATACATATGGCCCCCGAAGAACATCAGGTTGTTGTGGATGTAGCCCAGGGCGGTGTAGATGCGAACGTCTTCCATTGGGTTTGCGACAACTGATTTGCCGCTGTGCAGGAAGATTTCCACACTGGGTGAGACATAGAATGTATGGTTCTCGATGTGGGGCTTGTTGATGGGGATGTAGGCGTAGACTTTGTAGCGGTAGCGGGTGGTGTACTTGTATTCGGCCCCCATGTTGTTGTCGCGCTTGAAGCGGTGTTCGAAGCGGAATTGGTGGTACATCTTCACCCGACCCATGTAAGGTTGGATGAAGAGGTATTGGTGCCAGATGCGTGGTTCGAGGATGACTTCCTTGAAGTCTGGGTTGCCTTTATCGGGCGAGAAGTTGAGTACCAGAACGGGCCCAAGGGTGGCCTCAAAATTCTCGTTGACCAGATAAGTCAGTCCATGCCGGTTATAAACCTGGCCCATTCGCCCGATAAAGTCAGTGCGGTTTTCCGCGCTGCTTAGCCGACGATAGTGTGTCTCCGCGTAATAGAAGAGGCGATCCGAAAGGCGGATCTTATTGTAGAGCCCAAACCAAACTCCAGTGGTCGGGGGTTTTAGTTCAGCCTCCTCGGGTGCGCTCTGTGCCCATAGGTTGGTGCTGCCGAGCCAGGCGAAGACCACGGTCCACAGGATCGCGCCGTGCAGGCGCGGGCGGGGCGAAGGGTAAGGCGACATGGCTAGAAGCGCAGCTCGAGGTTGAGTTTCTTGAGCAGGCGTTCAGGGTCATCGCTCCTTCGCAGCTTGCGTTCGATTTTGCGCGTGTCCTCGCCCAACCAAGCGAGCATCTGACGATCAAGCAGGCCGAAGTTCGAGGCCAGTCGCTCAATGCTTGCACAGTCAAGCGAGCGACCCGTTTGTTCAAGCAGGTAGGGTACTAGTTTTTGCCGATAGGCGGCATAGATGCGTTCCTTAACCCGCTCGTCCAGATGGGTGTAGGTGTAGGGGTTATAGGCTTGGCGTGTGTAGGCTTTGTCCATGCGATCGAGCTGTATGGGTAACAAAGCCAGTGTATCGTACAGCGAGGTTAGTTGGCTAAGGCAAGCGATCAGACGGTCGGCCTGTTCGAATTTGTCTTGGGCTTCCAGGTTGTGATAGCGCGCCAACTCCTCGGCCAAAAACCGCTGAACCGGGACGTTCAGTTGGGCATGAAACGACGAGTGGCTTTCGGGGGCCGACTGTCCCTCGAAAAGGGCCACGACTGAATCGTGAAGTTCCACCATCCGCGTCTCAGCGGCCAGGATGTACTGTTCCACTTTTAGTGCTTCGAGTAGTTCTTTCGACTCTTCACGAATTTGATCCGTTTGGGTCAGGCAATCGCGCAAATGGTCGCCCAGTGCGACGAGCGGCGATTCGTGAAATTTGAGGACCGGGAAACGATAGGGTTCTGTGTGGAGCGAGTCACCGGTTTGAACCAGCAACTCCCCGGGATAGCGGAAAGTAGAAAGCCGTTTTTCGAGCAGCAATTCCCGGTCGACAAAGCGCATCGCTGGGTCGCCCAGATCGTTCAGCAACGTGTTGATGCGGTGAGCATTTCCCCGGATTTCGCGCAGTGCCTCGTAGCGCAGCCCAAGGCCGAGCGAGCCGAATCGGTTGAGCTTGTACTGCGGATTCTTAAGCAAGGAATCGGTTCGGGCAACGAGTTCATTGGTCAGGTTGCGCAGGGTGTCGAGGGTTGCCGCTTCGTTTTCGCCCAGCGGATATTCGGTCAGGACAATCAACCCTTGTGGCTGGGCAAAGCCCTCGCCGGGGAGTGCGGCCCAGAGCGAACCCAACTCGGGGTCCAAAAAGGGCAGTGACAGACCGGACTGAAGGAAGCTGTGATGACGTTCAAGGACTGCCGAAAGGGTGGGAGAAAGGGGTTGGCGCAAGGCGATTCGATAGCGAATCGCGCGCTGTGCGACGCTGTCGAAGGCAATGGTTTGGCGGGTGGTCGGGTCGTTTGGGAATCGGAACTGTTGGTGCAGTACTGTATCGGTCCCGCTTACCAGCCAAAGCTCGTCCAAGGCTCCGTGCTCGAAGCGAAGCCATTCGGTCAGTGTGTCGCTGCCTTCTTGGGATTCGAAGCGCCACAGCCCTGAGAGTAGACCGCCTGCCGAGAATTGCCCTTCGGCTTTGATTCCTTCTGCCCGATTTTCCAATCGAACGGGACCTTCAAATTTTCCGGAGGACAGGGCCATCCGCGACAAAGCGAGGGTATCGCTAGCCTGACTGGCGGCTACATGCCTGCGGAGCAAGAGCCATTCGCCCTGAGGCAGGCCGCTACGGAACGAAGCAGAAAGTACCCATTCCCAGCCATCGGCACTGAAGAGTACGTTTCGTTCCAGTGTCCCGATTTGAGCGATTGGGGTCAGGTGCTCAGCACGCACATCCCAGCCACCACTCAGCCGGTTGCGCTCGTATTGGCCCTGCCAATGCCAGGTCGCGATCCGGTCTTTTTCCAGGCGGGTCAGACGCAGTTCGATGGGTCCCTGCGCCAAGGTGTCGCTGCCGCGTAGGTAGTAGGTGTAGCGAAGCTGGGCGGTGTCGCCATTGATTCGATGTGGCCCGCTGTAGTCGCGAGTGCGTTGAGCGCAAAGCGAACTGGTCAGCCAAAGCAGCGGACAGAGGGCAAGCAGGAGTCGGGGCGTTGGCGTATGGCAGGCCATTCGATTGAGGACAGCGAAGGAAGGGGCGGATCTGTCCGCCCTTGATTTTTGTGAGCCTCCCGCCGGACTTGAACCGGCGACCTACTGATTACGAATCAGTTGCTCTACCAGCTGAGCTAAGGAGGCACAACCCGAATCGATCTTTTTTCGTCCGATCAGGACCTTAAAACTACGGGATTTTCCCATCTGTGGGAAGATAGGCAGGGTCAAATGAGTTGACCCGTTACTGCGCGGCGCAATCGGCCAGAGCCGCTTGCACAGCTTTGGCCCCCACCATGCCTTCCTTATGGCCCCAACTGTTTAGGAGGTAGGTCAGCAAACTGGCCAACTGCGGGGCATTCAGGCCGGGGTTGGCAGGCATCGTGTAGCGAACGCCAGAGCTGTCAGAGCCGGGTATCCGAACACCGCTACGAATCTGGCAAGCGAGGTCCAGACCGCGTGATGCAATCACTGGGTCCGACAGGTCTGGGTACAACTGACCCACCCCTTTGCCATTGGCTTGGTGACAGCTTTCGCACCGTTGTCGGAAAAGCGTTTGCCCTTCCAGGTAGACGGCGACGTCCATTTCGGGCTCGTCAGTTTCGGTTGATGACTCGCTCGACTCGTTGCAGGCACCAAGCAAGAAAAGGCCCACCAGCCATGCGGCGAGCCTAGCGGTATTCCTGAAGGAGGATTTCAATGTCTTCGATTAACTCGGCCACGTCCTCTTTCAATGTGCCGTCGTAATAGCCACGGATGTGCCCTGACTTGTCAATGAGTATGAGTGCGCCGCTGTGGACAATGCCGCCCGGTTCGTTTTCATCTTCCAACGCTGAAATCATATAATGCTCCTGCGCCAAGGCGTAGGTTGTCTTTCGCTCGCCAGTCACCAGGCGCCACTTCTCGGGGTTCACGCCCAGTCGCTCCCCATAGCTCTTCAGGACAGCCACACTGTCGTGCTCAGGGTCCAAGGTGTGGGAGAGGAGGGCGACTTGCGGATCGTCTTGGTAGGCCGCTTGCACGTCCAGCAGGTTGGCGCGCATGATCGGGCAGATCGAGGGGCAGGTGGTGAAAAAGAAGTCGGCCACGTACACTTGGTCCCAGAACGTTTGGTTGTTCACCTCGCGACCGAGTTGGTCGGTGAACGAAAACGCGGGAATGGTGTGGTACAACGTATCGCCCGGTGCGACAGCTTCCCGCGGACCCAAGATGGGTAACGCATCCTGCGACTCACAGGACAGTAAACCTAGGGTAACAAGTCCGAGGAAGGCAGACTTCATTTGAGGGCAGTTTTCGCTTTTTCGATTTCCAATTCCATCAGGACGGCCACGCGAGCGATGCTGTCTTTCTGTTCCACCAGATAGGCGAGGCCTTCCTCCAAAGGCAGTTCGTCCGGGTAGGTTGGGTTGTACTGGTGCATCCAATTCATCATGCCTTGGCGGGCAATTTCTAGGCTGTCAATCCGGCCCACAAGGTCGATTTGAAGTGCGGAATCCTGGACGGCCTGTAACTTGTCTTTCAGAGCCTCGCTAAGTGAATCAATCAGGTTCATGCGTTCCATGGCCGGGTCATGCACGCTCATGACTTCTTCTTTGGCCAGGTCGATGGCCTCGATGTCGGGAGGTGTGGTGGTTTTTTCACCTTCCGAGCAGGCGAAAGAAGCGAAAGAAAGGAGGAGGAATAGGGCAGAGCGTGTCATGAAATCAGAAGAATTTTTTGGACCCGCAAATTACACATCCATGGGTTCGGTTCATCTTTTTTGCCTTCTTTCCCGTATTGCTGAACACATCCTGTGGCAAAACCTTCTGACGTACTCACTGAGCGACTGGCCGGTCGCCGGCTGACCCGACTGTATCTCTTGGCGTTGGCGGGGGTGGCCGCGCTCACTTGCATTGGGCAATTAATCATTCAGCGGGCATTAATTGTCCAGCAGGACGACGCATACGTAGTCAACATCGCGGGACGCCAGCGGTTCATGAGCCAGAGCATCGCGAAACTTTCCCTGCGCATTGAAGACGAGCCGACCAATGCCCACCTGCGCAAGGAGTTGTTGGCCTATGCCGAGCGACTGGCGCGCAGTCACACAGCGTTGAAGTTCGGCGACCCGGATTTGGGCCTTGAAGCTGAGCGGAACCCCCGGATATTGGCCCGCTTGCAAGGCCTTGACACCTTGATTGAGCGCACGTACGACTTGGCTCGGCAGTTAGCGGTGACTGAAGAAGCCAGGTTGATTCCCTATCGGGTTGATGCGATTGTGTCGCTTGAGGGGGTACTGCTCGAGGAGATGGACGAGATCGTCTTCGAGATGGACGGCGTGGCCCGCGAACGGGTGATCAATCTGCGTCACATTGAGGCGGTGCTGGCCATCCTCATCTTGGGACTGCTGCTGCTGGAAGGTCTATTGATTTTTCGTCCGGCGGTTCATCGGGTGCAGGAGACCATTCACAACCTGCACGCTTCGCGGGTTCGCTCCGCAAACTTGGCCCAGGAGCTGGAAGCCTCCAATCTAGCGACGAGCAACACCCTTCAGAACCTCCGTGAATTTCTTCGGGCCCTTGATCGGGTGGCTGCGTTGGCCCGCATTGATTTGCAAGGCCGAATGGTCTATGTCAACGAGGGGTTTTGCGAGCTGTTGGGGATCGCGTTAGCCGATGTACTCGGGGTGGGGGTTCATTCGTTGTTCCAGGCCACGGCCCCCGAAGCGTTCGCGCAATGGATCGACGTGGAACAGCAGGGCACGTGGAATGGCCAGTTTAGCCACCGTACCGCTGAAGGGGAATTGAAGTTGCTCGATGCGTCGATTGTCCCGATTCACACACCGGAAGGTACCGTCACCGAGTTTTTAGCCATTTTCACTGACCTGAGTCCGCGATTGCGCCAGCGACTTGATGAGCAACGCATTCGGGCCTCGGCCCTCATCCAAGGGCAAGAGGACGAACGTCAGCGACTGGCTCGCGAAATTCACGATGGGCTCGGTCAAATGCTCACCGGGCTCAAGTTCACTATCGAGGCCATACGGCTGGCCGAAGATGCGCCGCAAAACGAAAGACTTGCCGAGGTGAAAAGCCTGGTCCGCGAGACAATTGTGGAGAGTCGACGGATTTCCTTTAACCTGATGCCAACCGTTTTGAGCGATTATGGTCTGGGCTCGGCGTTGAAAATTTTGAGCGAACAAGTAGAATTAAACCTAGAGGGAGCCATTCTGGTGCACACGAATTTGGAAGGCCAACGTCTTGACCCTCTGGTTGAAATCACGCTATATCGCATTGCGCAGGAGGCGCTCAACAACGCCAGCAAGTACGCCAAGGCCGATCGAATCGAGGTGAAAGCGCAACTCTATCCCCAAGAGTTACGTTTGGTAATTTCAGACGATGGCTTGGGCTTTGATCCAGCAGCAGCGACATTGGGGCACGGACTGACCAATATGCAGGAACGCGCGGAATTGATTGGTGGGGAATTCTTTCTCAAGTCAAATCCTGGGAAAGGCACTGAAGTTCGCGTCATTGTCCCCTTAGAAGGGCCTACGATTTTTACCAATGACATCAACTGAACCTAGACTAACGACCATTGATGTGGTGCTTGTTGACGACCATACGTTGGTTCGAAAGGGCATTCGATCGAGTCTTGAAACCGACGCGCGGGTCCGGGTGATCGGTGAAGGGGCCAATGGCCGTGAAGCGGTGGAGTTGGTGCAACGCCTGCGGCCTCGTGTGCTCATTGTGGACTTGGCGATGCCCGAGATGAATGGCATGGAGGCGGTAGCCGAAGTGACCAAACGCTTTCCGCAAACCCGTTGCCTGGTGCTTTCGATGCATGACAACCAGGAATATGTGTTGGGTGCCCTGGAAGTTGGCGCGCACGGCTACCTGCTGAAAGACACCAGTCAGGAGGAGTTTCTCCACGCCATCGAACGACTGGCCGACGGACAAACGTATTTCTCGCCTGCGGTCTCGGGTATCATCGCCACGGGCTACTTGCACCGCGTGACCCCCCAAACTACTTCAAGCAAGGCGCAGCTGCTTTCCCCGCGCGAGCGGGACGTGCTTGCACTGATCGTCGATGGTAAAGCTAATCGCGAGATTGCAGATGAACTTGGTCTTTCGATCCGAACGGTGGAGGTGCATCGGGCTAGCATCATGCGAAAGCTGAAGGTGAAAAACGCCGTCGAACTGGTTCGCATGGCCATGGAGGAGAAGCTGGTCGATCCGACCAGCCGCGACTCCTAATCCTCTTTTTTCGTGGTTGCAGGCCCTTAAGGCAGCAACTGAAGCTGGTCGCAGGTATTAGCGGCTGCGGCTTGTTCGGCTTTCTTTTTACTGGTGCCTTGGCCAGTGCCCATGGGGCGGTCGTTTAAATAGACCTGCGCGGTGAATTCGCGACTGTGGTGTTGGCCCGCTTCGTTGACGATGCGGAATTCCAGCGCGAAGTTTTCGCGCTGCGACCACTCGATCAAAAGGCTCTTATAGTTGCGCGGGGTGTCGACTACTTCCTCGATGTCGATGTGCGCCTTCAACAAACGCGATAGGATGAACCGTCGGCACTCTCCATAGCCCTTGTCGATGAACACCGCCCCGATGACGGCCTCAAGGGCATTGCCATAGATCGAGGCAGTCTGAACGCCACGAAGGTGGCGGTTGTGTTCTTGCACCAAGTCGCTCAGGCCGATGCGGGTGGCCAGCTCGTTGAGGGCTTCGCGGTTGACGATCCGCGCACGAATTTCGGTCAGAAAGCCTTCGTCTTTGAAGGGGTATTTCTTGAAGAGGTGTTCGGCTACGACGCTGCCCAAAATGGCATCGCCCAGGAACTCCAATCGTTCATTTGAATCGCCTTTCGAGCCCGAATGCCGAATGGCCAGCAAGTACAAATCGACGTTTCGAGGCCTAAGACCCGTCATGCGTCCGATGCTTCGCGCAAGCTCCCGGCGCGAACTAGTAAACGAGCGGAGCAGGAAAGCGGCCAAGAACCTACGATTCGTTGAACTTGCCCAGAATCACCGAGGCGTTGTGCCCCCCGAACCCAAAGGTGTTGCTCAAGGCGAACTTCACTTCGCGCTCCTGCGCGGCGTTGAAGGTCAGGTTGAGCTTCGCGTCGATCTCAGGATCGTCGGTGAAATGGTTGATAGTGGGCGGAATCAAGTTCTCGCGCACCGCCAGCACGCAGGCCAGCGCCTCGATCGCGCCCGCACCACCCAACAGGTGACCGGTCATGGACTTGGTCGAGGAGACGTTCAATTTGTAGGCATGGTCGCCAAAGACAGCCGTGACCGCCTTCAGTTCAGCGACATCGCCTAAGGGCGTTGAGGTGCCGTGTACGTTCACGTAATCGATCTGGTCGGCGTTCATCTTCGCATCGCGCAGGCAGTTTTTCATCACGTTGAGCGCCCCCAACCCCTCGGGGTGTGGCGCGGTCATGTGATAGCCATCTGCCGACATGCCGCCGCCTAAGACTTCCGCATAGATTTTCGCACCACGCGCTTTGGCGTGCTCCAGTTCTTCAAAAATCAGGGCACCAGCACCCTCGCCCATCACGAAACCATCCCGGTCTACGTCGAAGGGTCGCGAGGCGGTTGCGGGGTCGTCGTTGCGTTCCGAGAGGGCCTTGATCGAGCTGAACCCGCCAATGGACACCTCGTTGATCGCTGCTTCTGATCCGCCAGTGACCATGGCGTCCGCCATGCCCCAGCGTACGTAGTTGAAGGCATCAATCAATGCGTTGGTCGACGAGGCACAGGCCGAAACGGTCGAGAAGTTGGGTCCACGCAGGCCATGACGGATCGAAATGAGCCCCGAAGACATGTCGATGATCATCTTCACGATGAAGAACGGGCTCAATCGGGGAGTGCCATCGCCTTGGGCGTATTGGGATACCTCTTGTTGGAAGGTTTGGATGCCGCCGATGCCGCTGCCCCAAATCACTCCGACGCGGTCCGCATCGAAGTTGGCTGCCTCGGTCACTCCCGAATCGGCCACCGCCTGGCTTGAGGCCGCAATGGCGTACTGGACGAAGGGGTCGATCTTGCGCGCCTCCTTCTTTTCCATGCTGTGCTCGGCTGGGTCAAAGCCCTTTACCTCGCAGGCAAATTTTGTTTTGAACTTCTCGGTATCGAAGGATTCAATCGGAGCGGCTCCGCTTTTTCCTTCCCGAAGGCCATTGAAATAGGCTTCGACCGAATTTCCGAGGGGCGTGATGGCGCCCATGCCGGTAATGACTACGCGACGTTGTGACATGGTAGCAAAGGTAAGAGGATGGGCGGAATCCCAGTACTCCCCTCAGCTAGCGCGAGGGGGAAAGTAAAGAAGGGCTGCCATGGGGCAGCCCTTCTGGGTTTTGGGATCTATCGAAATCCCCGATGTTACTTGACGTTCTGTTCCAGGTAGGCAATGGATTGGCCTACGGTCTGGATTTTCTCGGCTTGTTCGTCGGGAATCGAGATATTGAATTCTTTCTCGAATTCCATGATGAGTTCTACGGTGTCGAGCGAGTCGGCGCCCAAGTCGCTTGTGAAGCTGGCCTCTGGGGTCACCTCAGACTCTTCTACACCTAGTTTCTCAATGATGATCCCTTTGACTTTTTCAGCAATCTCTGACATTATCGTGTCCTTTTGGTCGATGGCGCAAAGAAAGAGACTTCCCCCAACTTTGGCAAAACGAATCACAGCAAACGCCCAAACAGCCCTCAGATGGCCAAATTAACACTTGATCTCCCCCTCGATTTCGACTTTGCGGTCCTCGGATTGACCTGCGGGCTCCGTTCGCACCGCGTCGCATGGCAGCTAAACGACCTGCTTGGGCTGTCATTTGAGGCCGCCGAGGACTGGGCTGTGGAGGGCAAATCGGGCCAGTCGTTTTTCCTTCATTACGAGTACCAGACCGAGGCCAGCCTCTGGCGGCTGTGGCGCAACCGGTCGGTCGATGGGCAGGGGGATCGACCCGCTCATTTGCTGCCCGAAGCCAAGCAGTACGATTACTTGCTTTTGCTCGAGGGCGAGGAAATCCAAGACCAGCTTGGAACTTACCTCTCGAAAGTGAAAACTTTACCCGATCTCCAATGGGCACAATCGCTCGATTTGGACGATCTTCCCTCCAAAGCCAATTTGCTTGCCTAACCCCACCGAAATGATGCGCGTACCGCAGAAGAAGACCAAAATCATCGCCACTGTCGGGCCCGCCTCGCGCAGCAAGGAGATGCTCATCAAGCTATACCAAGCTGGTGCCAACATCTTTCGACTGAATTTCTCGCACGGAACGCACGAGGACCACAAGAAAACCATCGACTGGGTCCGCGAAATCAACGCCGAGTTCGGCGCGGACATTTCGCTGCTCCAAGACCTTCAGGGCCCGAAAATTCGGGTCAACCAAGTGAAGGATGGCGGTGTGCCCATCAAGGAGGGCGACAAAATCGAGATCGAAGCGGGCGACTTTGAAGGCGACGCTTCGCGCATTTCGACCACCTACAAGACCATTGCCAAGGACGTGGTGGCGGGCGATCAAATCCTGATCGACGACGGAAACTTGGAATTGAAAGTCATTTCCACCGACGGAAAAACGGTGAAAGCCGAAGTGGTCTTCGGCGGCACCTTGAAGAGCCGCAAGGGCATCAACCTGCCCAGCACCAAGATTTCCGAGCCTTGCTTGACCGAGAAGGATCTTAAGGATTTGCAGTTCGGTTTGGAGCAAGAGGTCGACTGGATCGCCCTTTCCTTCGTTCGCGAGGCGGCTGATTTGTTGGCCCTGCGCAAGCTGATCGACAAGAGCGGGAAGAAATGTAAGATGATCGCCAAGGTCGAGAAGCCGGAGGCCATCAAGAACATGGACGAAGTGGTGGCCGCTACCGATGCGGTCATGGTGGCTCGCGGCGACTTGGGCGTTGAGATCGACGCCGCGAAGGTGCCGATGATCCAAAAAGAGCTGATCCGTAAGTGTAACGAAGCGGGCAAACCAGTCATCGTGGCCACTCAGATGCTCGAGTCGATGACCACCAATCCGCGCCCCACCCGTGCGGAAACCAACGACGTGGCCAACGCCATCCTCGATGGCACGGACGTGGTCATGCTTTCGGCCGAATCGGCTTCGGGCGACTTCCCCGAGCAGGCGGTGCTTTCGATGACCCGCATCATCCAGGAAATCGAAGCGACACCGCACATCTACGAGAAATTCGACAAGATTGACGAGACCTCGCGCACCAAGGTGAACGACAGTCTGCTGTACTCGGCCTGTCGGTTGGCCGAGTTTACCGAGGCGAAAGCCCTTGTAGGGATGACAGGAAGCGGTTATACGGCCTACCAAATGGCCAAGCACCGCCCCAAGTCGCAGATCTTCATCTTCAGCGCGGACCCGAAACTCGTCACACAGCTTTCGCTGATCTGGGGCGTGCGTGCCTTTGCTTGGGACAAAGCCGAGTCGATGGACGACACCGTGGAAGACACCAAAAAGTTCTTGGTAGACAAAGGCTACCTGAAGAAGGGCGACGTGGTGGTCAACACCGCGAGCTCGCCTGTTTGGCGTGGTGGTCACACCAATACCCTGAAAATCGGACCGGTCGAGTAGTCGATTTCCGATGACGATCGACTGGTCTTTGCTGGAGCGGATCACCCAAACGCCGGGTGCGCCCGGTTTTGAGGACCGCATCCGCGCCTTGGTGCAAGCCGAGGTGGAGGAGCATGCTGATCAGATTCGCATCGACGGCATGGGCAACTTGATTGCCTTTAGAGAAGGTCGCTCGTCGGACAAGAAGGTCATGCTGGCCGCTCACATGGATGAGATCGGCTTCGTGGTCACGCACATCGACGAGGGTGGGTTCGTACGGTTTCATACCCTAGGGGGGTTTGATCCGAAAACCTTGTCGTCTCAGCGCGTGATCGTTCACGGGCGCGAGAATCTGCTGGGCGTACTCGGTACCAAGCCCATCCACGTGATGAGTGCTGAGGACCGAAAGAAGATGCCCGAAACCACGGATTTCTTCATCGACTTGGGCCTCCCGGTCGAGAAGGTCAAGGAGCTGGTCGCGGTTGGCGATTCGATCACTCGGGTCGGTTCGCTTGAGAAAATGGGCGATTGCGTGATGAGCAAATCGCTCGACAACCGCATTTCGGTCTATGTCCTAATCGAAGCACTTCGCGCGATGAAAACCCCGGCCTACGACACCTACGCGGTCTTTACCGTCCAGGAGGAGGTCGGCTTGCGCGGGGTTCAGGTGGCGGCCCACCACATTTCGCCGGACTTTGGGATTGCCCTGGATACGACCATCGCCTTCGATGTGCCTTCTGCCGCCGCGCGCGAGCGGATCACCGAACTGGGGAAAGGCTGTGCCATCAAAATCATGGACTCCTCGGCCATTGCCGACCAGCGGATGGTGGCCTACTTGAAAAAAACTGCGGATGCGAAAGGCATCACTTGGCAACCGGAAATCCTGACTGCTGGGGGGACCGATACGGCGGGCATTCAGCGCATGGCCACGGAAGGGGCGATTACAGGTGCGCTGTCGATCCCGACCCGGCACATTCACCAGACCATCGAGATGTGCCATTCGGAAGATATTTTAAGCACAATTAAATTACTTGTTGCGTCGTTGGACAGAATTCCCGAAATCGGGTAGCAAATCCGAAATAATGAAAAGTGCACTTTTCCTCCTCCCAGTCATCCTCTTGATGACCAGTTGTTTTTTTGCACCCAGCGAGGAAGTGACTCCTGAGCCAACGGTTATAGTGGACACGCTGTATGTAACTGATACAGTGTATGCTGATTGCCAGGACACGCTCATTCTGCAGCCTGGAAGTGAGCTAATGGACACCTACGTGCAGAACAATCCGAGCCTTATTGATACGCCCCTACCGAACCAGCATTGGGGGCTAGTAGCTGCTTGGACTGCCTCTAGTAGTTTTTATCAGATTTGGGCACTCTTCCAATTTGATCTGAGTGGTCTTCCTTCTGATGCAATCATTGATTCGGCGGCCTTGACTCTCCAGGCCACTGACGCTAGCCATTCACCTTTCCATTTAGTAACCTCATCCATTTCTCCCGGTCATTACAATGGAGGTAATAATTCGTTTGCTGTGAGAAGAATCACAAGTGCATGGTCTGAATCGACAGTTACTTGGAATTCCAAGCCATCGTATGATCTGATTAATCAAGTGCTTGCTCCAAAGACCACAAGCAACACCCAGACGTTAAAAGTTGATGTTACTGATCTGATCTCCGATCAGTTCTCGAATCCTTCGACTAACTATGGTTTTCAGATCATGCTCCAGAGCCCAAGCCTTTATAACAATTTGAGTTTTTATTCGAGTGATCATGATGTGCCTTCTCAGCGTCCGAGACTTGAAATTTATTATCACGTTTCTCACAACGACTAGAGAATACTAGAACCAAGCTGAAGCAGCTACCCACCAGGTAGCTGCTTTTTTAATTGCCTAAACTTGAAACCCTAAGGCATCAGAAGGGTTAGTCGAGGGAGTGGTTAGCTATCTAGGAAAACCGCCCTTCAGCCGCCATATTTGAGCGCTCCCATGGGCCAAAGACTCTCCGATATCCAGGCCCCCATTGCCGAGGAAATGCGCCGTTTCGAGACGTATTTCCGCGATTCGATGAAGAGCAACGTCTTCTTGCTCGATCGGATCATGCGCTACATCGTGCGCCGCAAAGGGAAACAGATGCGACCGATGTTCGTGCTGCTCATGGCCAAAACCTTGGGGGGCATCAAGGAGCCGACTTACCGGGGCGCGGCTCTCATCGAACTGCTGCATACCGCCACGTTGGTCCACGATGACGTGGTCGACAACTCGCTCTACCGTCGGGGCTTTTTCTCGATCAATGCCCTGTGGAAGAACAAGATTGCCGTCTTGGTGGGCGACTATTTGCTCTCGCGGGGCTTGTTGCTTTCGATCGACAACGGTGATTTCCGCTTGCTGCAATTGGTCTCGACCGCTGTGCGCGAGATGAGCGAAGGCGAGCTGCTCCAGATGGAAAAGGCCCGCCGCTTAGATATCACCGAGGAGGTGTATTACCAGATCATTCGACAGAAAACGGCTTCGCTGATTGCGTCTTGCTGTGCAGTAGGGGCGGCTTCGACGACCGAAGACGAAGAAATCATTTCACGGGCGCAGACCTTCGGGGAACTCGTCGGATTGGCCTTCCAGATCAAGGACGACTTGTTCGATTACGGTGAGGCGCAGATTGGCAAACCCCGGGGCATCGACATCCGCGAACGGAAGGTGACCTTGCCCTTGCTCCATGCCCTTTCGCAGTGCTCGGCGAAGGAGCGTCGGTGGGCCATCGGAATCCTTCGGAATCATAATGAGGAGCGCAAGGAGGTGGCCAAACTGATCGAGTTTGTGAAGGCCAAAGGCGGCCTTGACTACGCGATCGAGAAGATGGAAGCGTTCGCCGCCGAGGCGATGACGCACCTTCACCAATTGCCCCCTGGCGAGTCCCGCGATTCGCTGGAAGCCCTGGTACGGTATACCATCGAGCGCAACCGCTAGCACTCAGTTTCTTCATTTTCAGGCACTTGACGCCCGGTGGGAACGGGGTGGGTTTTCGTGTGTCGTTTTATCCACAAAGTGGTAGAAAGTGGGTGAAAGTGGTTGATTGTGCCCTATGTTCTGCTACTTTTGTCTAGGGTAAGCCCCATGAGCACAGCATCGAATGAGTTTTTTCACCGGCGAATACGCATGCAAGGTCGACGCAAAGGGCCGCATGGTCCTGCCTGCGCGGGTCAAGGGCAAGCTGCCCGAGGCCGAGACGCAGCAGGTGATGCTGGTGCGTGGGTTCGAGCCGTGCTTGGTGCTCTATCCCCTGATCGAATGGCGGAAGGTCTATTCCAAAGTGGTGGGCCTCAACGAGTTCAACGAAGAGTATCGCCGCTTTCAACGCAGCTTCTTTCGCGGCCAAGCCGAAGCGGATTTGGATGGGAACGGTCGGTTCTTGATCCCAAAGCACCTCTTGGACTACGCGGGCATCAATGGGGAAGTCACTGCGGTGGGCATGGGCAACCGGGTGGAGCTCTGGTCACCCGACCGCTACGAGGAGGCACTGCTCTCCGATGGGAACGAAATGGCCCAGATGGCCGAAAAGCTACTCGCACCCCAGCCACAACCTCATCCCAAGGCCTGATGCAGTACCACGAGCCCGTCATGCTGGAGGAATGCCTGGAGGGGCTTGCGCTC
This sequence comes from uncultured Cytophagales bacterium, assembly GCA_964350605.1. Taxonomy (GTDB): domain Bacteria; phylum Bacteroidota; class Bacteroidia; order Cytophagales; family JAAEPT01; genus CAYGKP01. The sequence continues at coordinate 110 of CAYGKP010000019.1, read as the reverse complement.
CGGCCCGGCGGCACGTACGTGGACGTCACCTTTGGGGGCGGTGGGCACAGCAAAGCCATTCTGAGCCAACTGGAAGGGGGGCGCTTGGTGGTTTTCGACCAGGACCCCGA
>CAYGKP010000018.1:0-20220 GCA_964350605.1 uncultured Cytophagales bacterium | reverse complement strand
GAACCAGGGGTCGATTTTGGTGATGCCCTGAATGGTTTTGAACGGAATGCCCAGCGCGAAGGCATCGCGCAGGTGGAACAGGCGGTTCCAGCTCGGGTTGGCCAAGCTGTCGAGAATTTTCGCCTGATCGGTGACTTCCTTGCCGTCGGCACCCAGGCCATTGCGCTTGATTTCCAGCGACTGACACCCCTTCTGAAGGGCCTCCTGGAAGGTCCGGCCAATGCCCATCACCTCGCCCACCGACTTCATTTGCAGGCCCAACTGGCGGTTCGAGCCTTGGAACTTATCAAAGTTCCAGCGGGGAATCTTAACGATCACGTAGTCAAGGGTCGGCTCGAAATACGCCGAGGTCGAGCCAGTGATCTGGTTTTTCAGTTCGTCGAGGCGGTAACCAATGGCCAGTTTCGCAGCGATCTTAGCGATGGGATAGCCCGTCGCTTTCGAGGCCAAGGCCGACGAACGCGACACGCGCGGGTTGATCTCGATGCCAATGATCTGGTCGGTCTCGGGGTGGCAGGAGAACTGGACGTTGCAGCCCCCGGCGAAGTCGCCGATGGCATTCATCATCTTGATCGCCAAGTCGCGCATGCGCTGGTATACCGTGTCGGGCAGGGTCTGGGCAGGGGCCACGGTGATCGAGTCGCCCGTGTGGATGCCCATTGGATCGAAGTTCTCGATCGAGCAGATGATGATCACGTTGCCCGCACTGTCGCGAAGCAGCTCCAATTCGTATTCTTTCCAGCCGAGGATCGATTGCTCGATCAGGACTTCATGGACGGGCGAGGCGTGGAGGCCGTGAGTCAAGGCTTTGTCGAAGTCCGCCGCTTCGTGAACGAAGCCGCCGCCCGAACCGCCCAGCGTGTAGGAAGGGCGGATGACCAGCGGGAAGCCAATCTCTTGGGCGATTTCCTTGCCTTCGAGGAACGAGCTGGCCGTGCGTCCTTCGCAGACGTCCACGCCGATCTCGATCATCTTGTGGCGGAATTTCTCGCGATCCTCGGTGGTCTCGATGGCGCCAAAATCCACACCAATCACCTTCACCCCGTATTTCTCCCAGATGCCCGCTTTCTCGCAGTCCATCGCGAGGTTGAGCGCTGTTTGGCCGCCCATGGTCGGCAAGACCGCGTCGATTTTGTGGGTTTCGAGAATCTGTCGGATCGACTTCTTCTCGAGGGGTAAGAGGTACACGTTGTCCGCGGTGACCGGGTCGGTCATGATCGTCGCGGGGTTCGAGTTGATCAGGGTCACCTCGATGCCCTCCTCGCGGAGGGAACGGGAGGCTTGCGAGCCTGCGTAGTCGAATTCACAGGCTTGGCCGATCACAATCGGCCCGCTTCCGATGATCAGGACGGAGCGGATGGAGGTGTCACGCGGCATGGGCTGGGCTTCGGGTTTGGACTGGTTCCCGAAAAAGGTCGTGCAAAGGTAGGGGCTGCGGCGTGGAAGGCAAACCCTAGTTTGCGACTACACCGCCGCCAGCACCATCGCGGTGAAATAGACCAACGCCAAACTGCAGGCCGCCAGCAGAATTGGCTTTCGTTTGCGGGTCATCAGGGCCCAGGTACCCAGCACAAACACAATCAGGTAGGCCGCCATAAACGTGAAGTTGTAGGCGTTGTACACCGACTCACTCGCGTAATAGAACGGCGGGGTGCGCGGCGGATTGAGCGCGCCGCCATCCAAGGCCACGCGCTGCCACTCGAAGAAGTAGACGATGCACAAAAAAACACCACCCACCGCCGAAGTGGCCGCAATCACATATGCCAGCGCGCCTTTCAAAGCGGGCTAGATGCCGAGCATCAAGCGAGCGGGATCCTCGAGGAGTTCCTTCAAGCGGTACAAGAAGCTCACCGATTCGCGGCCATCAATGACGCGGTGGTCGTAAGACAGTGCCACGTACATGATCGGGCGAATCACTACCTCGCCTTTCACGGCCATGGGGCGCTCGACGATGTTGTGCATCCCCAGGATCGCCGACTGCGGAGCGTTGATGATCGGGGTCGAAAGCATCGAACCAAAGATCCCCCCGTTGGTGATAGTGAACGTACCGCCGGTCATCTCGTCGATGGAAAGCTGTCCGTCGCGGGCCTTTTTCGCCAAGCGAACGATTTCGCCCTCAATCTCGTGGAAGCCCAGGCCCTCCGCATTGCGGATGACAGGAACCACCAAACCTTTCGGCGAGGAGACCGCGATCGACATGTCGACGTAGTCGTTCATCACCATCTCGTCCCCGTCGATGTAGGCGTTGACTGCGGGCCACTCCTTTAGAGCGGTGGTACACGCCTTCACAAAGAAGCTCATGAAGCCGAGACCGACTTCGTACTTCTCCTTAAACTTTTCCTTGTACGCGGCGCGCAGGTCCATGATCGGCTTCATGTCCACCTCGTTGAAGGTGGTAAGCATGGCCGTTTCGTTTTTGACCGCGACGAGGCGGCGGGCGATGGTCTTGCGCATGCCCGAGAGCTTCTTGCGCTCCTGGTGGCGGGGACCAGTCGGCTCGGGGGCCGCCGCTTTCGCCGCGCCGTTCGAACCGTTGGAACTGGCCGGAGCCGCTTCGGGTGCGCCTTTCTGGGCAGCCATGGCGTCCTCTTTGGTGATTTTTCCGCCGGTGCCAGTGCCTTTGATTGAAGCAGGGTCGATGCCCTTCTCCTTCAGGATTTGTGCGGCGACAGGGGTAATGGCTGCGCCGTCGCTGCCCGCAGCTACCGGGGCAGCACTCGTTTGCGCAGCGGCTTTCTCAGTAGGCGCGGCAACACCTTCCATCACTTCGATCTTGGCAATCTTCGCACCGATTTCTAACGTGTCGCCTTCCTTGGCGATGTAAATCAGTTTTCCTTCCGCTTCAGCGGGAAACTCCAAGGTGGCCTTGTCCGATTCGAGCTCGGCAATGGGTTGATCTAGGGTCACCATCTCGCCTTCCTCCACAAGCCAGCTCGATAGAACTACCTCGGTGATCGACTCGCCGACTGGCGGGATGACCATCTCCTTGACCTCGCCGCTGGCTTTCGGTCCGGCGGCCTTGGGGGCCGGAGCGGCTTGTTCCTTCTTCTCCTCCTTCGGTGCCGATTTTCCAGCAGGGCCCCCGCCCTCTTCAATGGTCGCAACCAACGCACCGATTTCCAACGTGTCGCCTTCCGCCGCCCCGTGCTTTAGGATGCCTGCTTTCTCAGCGGCCAGTTCGAAGGTGGCTTTGTCGGATTCGAGTTCGCAAATGATCTCGTCCATCTCGACGTAAGCCCCGTCCTCCTTCGCCCAGGAGGCGATGGTGACTTCGGTAATCGATTCGCCCACTGTGGGGATCTTCATTTGGTGTGCCATGGAATAAGAATGCGGTTGGTGGCCGGGTGAGTCTGGTGAATGAGAAAAAGCGCGAAGGCTAGATTTCGAATGCTTGGCGGAGGATTTCCGCTTGTTTTTTGGCGTGCATGTTCGCGTAACCGACGGCGGGCGATGCCGCATCGGGGCGCGAGATCACACGCAATGGACGGTCGATCTGTGTATAGAGCGAGCGCAGGATGAAGCCCCAGGCGCCGTTGTTACCGGGCTCTTCTTGCACCCACACAAACTCAGCTTTCGGGTACCGCTTGAGCACCTTTTCGAGCTTGCCGAAGTGAATCGGATAAATCTGTTCGAGGCGCACCAGGGCGATGTCCTTGCGTTCGTCTTTTTGCTGGACTTCGAGTAGGTCGTAGTAAATCTTGCCCGAGCACATCACGATGCGCTTCACGCCTTTGGGATCCACGTACGAATCGTCGATGATCTCCTGGAATTCCCCTTTGGTGAACTCCACTTCCTCGCTGACCACTTTGGGGTGGCGCAGCAGCGACTTGGGCGACATGACGACCAGCGGCTTGCGGAACGGCCAAGCCAATTGGCGGCGCATGGCGTGGAACAAGTTGGCGGGCGTGGTGAAGTTCGCGACGATGATGTTGTAATCGGCGCACATCTTGAGGAAGCGTTCCAACCGGGCCGAGGAGTGCTCGGGGCCTTGGCCCTCGTGGCCATGGGGCAACAGCATCACCAGGCCGCTTTGACGCTGCCACTTGGTTTCAGAAGCGCAGATGAATTGGTCGATGACCACCTGAGCCCCGTTTACGAAGTCGCCAAACTGGGCTTCCCAGATGACCAGAGCGTTGGGGTTCGCCATCGCATAGCCGAACTCGAACCCAAGCACCGCGTTCTCCGAGAGCAGCGAGTTGTAGATCTCGAACTTCTGCGACTGCTTGGGGTCAATGTGGTTCAGCGAATTGTACGCTTCGTTGGTCTCCGCATCCTTGAGGATCGCGTGGCGGTGCGAGAAGGTGCCGCGCTCCACGTCCTGCCCAGTCATGCGGACCAGCTTGCCTTCCTCGATGAGCGAGCCGTAGGCCAACAGCTCGGCAGTCGCCCAGTCATAGACCCGCGTTTCCTCGAACATCTCTTTGCGGCGCTTGAGCAGCACGTCGATCTGTTTGAGGGGCTTGAAGTGGTCGGGGAGCTTCACCAAGCTCTGGCCGATCTTGTCGATGGTCTTCTTATCGATCGAGGTTTTCGGGTTGGTGTCGAAATCCTTCGGCTCGGAAAAGCGCAGTTCCTGCCACTCCTTTTCGGTGGGCTGCAGGTGGTAGGGCAAGGGCTTCTGCTTGACCATGTTCAGGCGATCCTGAAGCAAGGCGCGGAACTCCTTGTCCATTTTCTTGGCCACGTCGGCCCCCAAATCGCCGCGCAGCAAGAGCTGTTCGTTGTAGACCTCGCGGGGGTTGGGGTGCTTGGAGATCAGGTTGTAAAGCTGCGGCTGGGTAAACTTCGGCTCGTCGGCCTCGTTGTGCCCGTGGCGGCGGTAGCATACCATGTCAACGAATACGTCGCGCTGGAACCGCTGGCGGTACTCAATCGCGAGGTTCATGCAGAAGACCACGGCTTCGGGGTCGTCGCCATTGACGTGGAACACTGGGGCGTCGATCACCTTGGCCACGTCGGTCGAGTAGATGGACGAACGCGCATCCTCGAAGTCGGTGGTGAATCCCACTTGGTTGTTGATCACAAAATGGATCGTGCCGCCCGTCGAGTAGCCCTTGAGCTTCATCATCTGGGCCACCTCATACACCACACCTTGACCTGCCACCGCGGCATCGCCGTGGATCAGGACGGGGATGATGTTCTTAAAGTCGCCGTCGTACAAACGGTCGCCTTTGGCCCGCACGTAGCCTTCGACCACTGGGTTGACGGCCTCAAGGTGCGAGGGGTTCGGGGCCAGTTTCAGGTACATGGTTTTGCCCTTCGGAGTCGTGACCTCCGAGGAATACCCCATGTGGTACTTCACGTCGCCGTCGCCCATGGTCTGGTCGGGCACGTTGCCTTCAAACTCGTTGAAAATGTGCTCGTAGGTCTTGCCCATCGTGTTGGCCAGGACGTTCAAGCGGCCGCGGTGGGCCATGCCGATCACGATCTCCTTACCGCCGAGTTCCGCAGCGGTGTTGATCAAGGCATCCAAGGCCGCGATGGTGGTCTCGCCACCTTCGAGCGAAAAACGCTTCTGGCCGATGTACTTGGTGTGCAAGAAGCTCTCGAACACCACCGCCTCGTTCAGCTTGGTGAGGATGCGCTTGACGTTCTCGGGCTCGGGCTTGTACTTCAGCGAGCGCTGCTCTATCATCTCGCGGAACCACTTCAGGCGGTCCGCATGGCGAATGTGCAGGTACTCAAAACCAATGGTGCCCTCGTAGATTTTCTTGAGGGCCTCGATAATGCGCTTGAGCGGAACGGTACCCAAGCCGAGTTCGGAGCCTGCTTGGAACGGTGTATCCAGGTCGGCGTCGCTGAGACCGAAATCTTCCAGGTCCAAATAGGGTGAGCGGTCTTTTCGCGTCCGGATCGGGTTGGTCTTCGAACGCAAATGCGCGCGACCCCGGTAGGCATGGATCAACTTTTGGACGGCTACCTCCTTTTCCAAATTGGTGGTGGCGGGGGCAGCGGTGGCTGCGCCGTTTCCGTTCGCAGTCAGGTGGGCTTCCTCGCCGTATTTGGCGATGGCGAAATCGAAGCCTTCGAAAAATTTCTGCCAAGTCGGGTCGACCGATTCGGGCGACTGGCGATAGTTCTCGTACAGGTTGTCGAGGTAATTGACGTCGGCGTTGGCGACGTAAGAGTAATTGTCCATGATGGGAATGGCCGCTAGCGGGTGCGCAAGGTACAAGGGCTAGCCCCTAAAGAAAAACTGGGTACGCGGTTTTGCAGTTATTCTACTTTCCCCCCACCCAGTGAGCCAAATCAACCCAGCGGTCTGCAAACTTGCCGTCCTTCAAGATGACCGCTTGGCGGAGCGAAAGTTCATCGGCGGCTGATGCTAGGTGGGGAATCACATGCGCAAGGAGCATCTTCCCGAAGGCCTCACTGGCGGCGCGGGGCAAGGCGGTGGGCAGGTTGTCGACGGCCAAGACCGTCAAATGACCCGAGGAAGAAAACGGTGACTGTTCCACCAACGTATTGGGAACCACATCGTAAAACGGTGCCTCTAGCGTGCTAGTCCGAATGGTAGGGGCCATGGGGCCACCAACGTCACAGGCAATGTCGGCCAAGACCAACAACTGGCCGGGGCGTTCGCGCAAATCACGGGCCCGTAGCAACGGCGGTGCCGGGCGGTTCCAGAACGCCGCATGAATCAAGAGCTCGCTGGTCTGCAAATAATCGGTCAGCCGCGAATAATAGCCCCGCGGGTCCAAATGGAAAGCCGAGCGTCGAAAGGGCCGCCCGTCGTCGGTGGAGTACAAATCTTCGCTGCGCAATTGAGTGTAGACACCCGGTATGTCGCGCTGTTTCAAAAACTCCTCAGGGGACAGGCGTTTGAGGCCCAACGCATCCAAGACTTCCACTGCCCCGCTGGCTGACCGACCGCCACCGGTAACAACCGCGCGCAGCGGCGTACCAGCCACTTGTCTGATCTGAGCGAACAAGGCCCGGTCATCACCTTCGGCCAACAGCGGCGGCAGCTTCAAGCCACCCGTCCGGCGGCCCCAGGCTTGAAGACCCAAGTAGGCCCCAATCAACCCGGCCCAGCGGCCAAAGGCCACCAACCGATGCTGCTCCTGGTCGCGAATCAATTCGTAGTCGAAGAGCGTGATCTCCTTCGAAATGGCTTCGGCCAGCAGTTGCTTGTTGTGCGCCTGACGTTTGATGGTGTGAGAAAAACAGAAATAGGTCTTCCCCTTGAGCAAAACAGCCGGATCGGGCTCCTTGACGCCCAACAAGATGTCGGCCTCCGAAAGGTCCTCAACCACCAATAAGCCTTCGCGGGCGTACTCCGCGTCGGCGTAGGCGCGGTGTCCACTCGATTGGACCAGCACACGGTGCCCCCATTCACGCTGGACCCGTGCCGCTTGGGCAGGGGTCAATGGCACGCGACGATCGTCGGTGCGGTGGGTTTCACGAAGCAATCCGAGGGTGAGGCTCATCTCAGTCAAGGGGCCGTAAGATACGGCCTTGAGCCAAAGCTCCCCGTCCTCGGATGGGAATTCGTACTTTAGGCCCGCCTTACGGCTGGAACGATGCTTTACGGAAAAAAAGTGGTGGTGGTTATGCCGGCGTACAACGCCGAGAAAACCCTCTGGCGGACCTATGTGGAGGTCCAGCGCGACATCGTAGATGAAGTCATTCTGGTCGACGACCATTCCAGAGACAACACCTCGGACCTGGCCAAGGAATTGGGCATCGAGCACGTCATTCGCCACGAAAAGAACAAAGGCTACGGGGGCAACCAGAAGACCTGTTATGACAAGGCCCTGGAAGTCGGCGCGGACATCGTGATCATGGTGCACCCCGACTATCAATACACCCCCAAGCTGATCCCCGCGATGGCTGGGCTGATTGCCACGGATGTCTATCCGGCGGTATTTGGCTCGCGGATCTTGGGCAATGGTGCGCTGAAAGGCGACATGCCGATGATCAAGTACATCGCCAACCGCTTGCTTTCGTTCGGCCAAAACGTTCTGTTGTGGCAGAACCTATCGGAATATCACACAGGGTACCGGGCTTACTCGCGCGAGGTGCTGGAGACGATCGACTACCACGCCTGTTCGGACGATTTCATTTTCGACAACCAATTGATCGCCCAAGTCTTCTGGGCGGGGTTCGACATTGCCGAGATCACCTGCCCCACCAAATATTTCGAGGAGGCCAGCTCGATCAACTTCATGCGTTCCTCGAAGTATGCCTTCGGGTGCATGGGCGTGTCCTGGCAGTACCGCTTTGCGAAATGGGGCCTGGGCCGCGCAAAGATTTTTAAGACGACGCCTTCGAAAAAGTCGCGTCAAAAGGAACTAGCTGCGCGCGAGGAGTCCGCGGCGGTTTAGCGTTCCTTCCGACAATTTCCAGCGGCGTTCGGTCAGCCACCAGACAAGCCAGGCACTGGACAGTCCCACTGTGCCCCCAGCAATGACGTCTTCCAGAAAATGTTGGAAGAGGTGCATGCGCGAGAGGCCCACCAGCAGCGAGAGTAACAGCATCAGGATGGCCACCTCGCGGGACTTGGACCAAGCCGCAAAGGCAAAGCCCACCGCAAAGGCCGTGGCCGTGTGGCCGCTCGGAAAACTGTGATGGTGGTGAAATTCCACGTCCGGCGGGAGGTCCATCATGTGAAGCACGTGCTCGTAGACCTTCGCGGGTCGGTCGGCATCCGGGTAGACCACTCGCTTGAAGAATTGAGCCATCAGGCCGCCAACCGCGTAGGAGGAAAGAATCAGAAGACCGCCGTAGTAGCGCCACAGCAACGCCATTAGCCCGAGCCCGAGCGGAACCCAACCGCCGCCCCAATGGGTCACCAAGGCGAAGGCTGTGTGTCGCCAAGCGGGGTAGGTACCCGTCATGGCGATGACCGTCGTGCCGCGCACATAGATCAGTGCACAGACCCCACCAAACGCCAACAACGCGAGGGCGACTAGGCAGTAGAAACGCACGCCGGCGTTGCCGCGAAAGAGCATCGGGTCTAGTTGTAGCTGTGGATCAGCGTAGTGGCCACCTGTCCAGCAGGACCCTTCTGCACCGAGATCACGAAGTCCTGGTCGCTGGTCATCTCGAAGAAGACGCCATCTTCCTCGGCATAGGCCTCGTACTGCTTCTTGTCGTGAATCTCTTGGAGAATCGCGGGCTCGAAGCCATCCACATGAGTTGCAATCCACATCGCTTCTTCGAACCAATGCTCCGAGTCGGTGAAAGGCGTTTTGTCTTTCAAACGCGTAAGCTTCGCATCGGCGCTGATCGAGTTGCAACCCGTGATGTGGACGTACAAGCTGTCGCCACTGGTCAACAGCACCTTGGCTTCTTTGGACTTTTCGTTCCAGGTGTAGCTTTTGAACTCGGACTGGTTTTTCAGGAAGTAGTCCGAGATCGTATCGACACGAAACAGGCAATCGGGGGTAGGTTCCGCCGAGGAGAGGTCGGTTTCAGTGGCCGTGGTGTCGACCACGTCCGTGGTTTCCGTCGATTCACCGCAGGAGGCAAGGCAAAGCGTGGCGGAGAGGAGAAAAAGTGGAAGCAAGCGCATGGCGGGAGAGGTTAGGAGTTGGAGGGATTGTCGGACTTGGGGTCCTTCTTTTGTTTTTTTACCCGTTCGGGTTTCGACCGCAACTTCTTGTCGTCGACCGATTTATCCAAAAATTGATTGATGCGGTCGATGTCAAAATTCGAATTGACCTCGCCGAAGGGGTCCACCCCCACCTTAAAGCCGTCCAGCTCGGGGTTCACCCGGGCTTGCTTCTCGGGATCGGGTCCCTTCTTCTTTGGTTTGCCTTTGGAGTCGCGCGTCGCCATCAAGATTTCACGTTTTCCCCTACGGTAAGGGTTTTCACCGCAGAACGCAAGCGCGCGGCGGTTTCCGAAGGGCCCAAAAGCGAAATGATCTCCATCAAATCGGGGCCTTGGCCCATCCCGGTGATGGCCAGGCGCATCGCTTGCATCACTTTGCCCAGGCCGATTTCCAGTTTCGCCAGTTCGGCTTCGAGGAGGGATTTGGCCCCCTCTGCGTCGATTGAGGCTTGGCCTTCCAAGGCAGTGGCATACGCCTCGGCAGCCTGAACCGCTGTTTCGTTCCATTTCTTTCCGGCCACTTGCGGGTCATAGGCACTCGGCACCGAAAACAGAAAAGCTCCTCCCTCCCAGAGTTCTTGCGGGAAGGTGATGCGATCGCGGAGCATGTCAGCGATGCGCGCCGCACGGTCCGCCGGGCAGTCCACGCCGTTGGCCCTGGCTTGGTCTTGCAGCATCAAGCCCAACTCCGCCGCCGATTTCTCGCGCAGGTAATGGGCCTGGAACCACCTGCCTTTCTCGATGTCGAATTTCGCGCCGGCCTTTCCAATGCGCTCCAATGAGAACGCTTGACACAGCTCTTCGAGGGTGAACAGTTCGCGGTTGTCGCCGGGGCTCCAGCCGAGCAGGGCCAGAAAGTTGACCATCGCTTCGGGCAGGTAGCCTTGCTCGCGGAAGCCCATCGCGCCCTCGCCTTCTTCGGGTTTCCAGTCCAGAGGAAAGACCGGAAAGCCGTGCTTGTCGCCGTCGCGCTTCGAGAGTTTTCCGTTCCCGTCCGGCTTCAATAGCAACGGCAAGTGGGCGAACTCGGGCATTGTATCGGCCCAACCGAGGTATTGGTAAAGCAGAACATGAAGCGGCGCGGAAGGCAACCACTCCTCGCCGCGAATGACGTGGGTAATGCCCATCAGGTGATCGTCCACCACGATCGCCAAGTGCTAGGTCGGCATGCCGTCGGATTTCATCAGGACTTTGTCGTCCAGCGTGCTGGACTGGACCATGACCCAACCGCGCACTTTGTCGTTCAGGCGAATCTCCTCCTTGCGAGGCATTTTGATGCGGATGACGTAGGCCGCGCCTGCGTCAAGCAAGGCCTTTGTCTCACTCTCGGGTAAGGTCAGCGAGTTGCGCATCTGCTCGCGGGTGATGGCGTTGTACTGGGGGCTCACTACCCGGGCGGCCTTCAGTCGTTCGCGCATCGCGTCGAGTTCCTCGGGGGTATCGAAGGCGTAGTACGCATGGCCGCTTTCCAGCAATTGGTCCGCATACTGGCGGTACATCGACTTGCGCTCGGACTGGCGGTACGGACCGTGCGGTCCACCCACGCCCTGGCCTTCGTCGGGCCCGATGCCCAGCCAATTCAGCGACTCGGTGATGTAGTCCTCAGCCCCCGGCACGAAGCGCGTCTGGTCGGTGTCCTCGATGCGCAGGAGGAACTGTCCGCCCATCTTTCGGGCGAACAAATAGTTGTAGAGGGCGGTGCGCACCCCACCGATGTGGAGCGGCCCGGTGGGACTGGGGGCGAATCGAACGCGAACGGACATAACGGAGCAATAATTCCTGGCGGAATGGGACTGCGAAGGTACGAAGCCAGCCGTAGACCCCCTCGGGGAATTGCCGCCTTGGCTAGGCCCCGGGCTCGACGAGCAGGAGTTCCTCGATCAACTGGCGAGTCTGGCGCACTTGGGCCCGAAAGCTGGCGTGGGTGACCACCAAGTTCAGGATGAAAAACCCGAAGCTCAAGGCACTCACCAAGGGCTCAATCTGAACCGTCGCGAAATAAACTCCGGCCAGAAACGTGACGGTCAGCCAGAACCAAATCAGAATCCGCGAGCCAAAAAACAGCCGGAAGCGCGCAAACAAGATGGCCCCAGACGAAGTGGACTCAATCCTGCCATTGGCCAGCGGTAAATAATTCTGCGGATGGCGCACACGCTTACTGATCTCGAATTTACTTCCCTCGATGCGGCCCAAGAACAGGTAGTCGCTGACCTGCTCCTTTCCGTAACGCTCCAGGTAACTCGCCGTTTTGTCAGTGGTGACCAATTGGAGCAAGGCCAACGCCTCGTTCGCAGACAGCGAAAGCACCAATGTCCAATCCGAGGCAGGAAGCAAGCCCATTTACTTAACAGCGATGCAGGAAATCTCGACCAAGGCGTCCTTTGGGAGGCGTGCGACTTCGACCGTCTCGCGGGCGGGGGAATTCTGGGGAAAGGCTTCGCCGTAGATGGCGTTCACCTTTCCAAAATCGTTCATGTCCTTCACGAAGATGCCGCACTTGACCACCTGGGCAAACGAAAGCCCCGCAGCCTCCAAGATCGCGCCGAGGTTTTTCATGACCTGACGAGTCTGACCTTCTACATCGGTGGCCGCAAAGGTGCCAGTCGCAGGGTCTAGGGCAATTTGGCCGGAAACGTAGAGCGTTCCGTTCGCCAGGATCGCTTGGTTGTAAGGCCCGATTGGAGCGGGCGCGTGGTCGGTTTGGATGGGTTGCATGGGTCGATCAGGAATTTCTCGCCCCAAGGTACTACACAGCCACGAACGGCGAGGCCTACTCGACCGTGACCGACTTGGCCAAATTCCGTGGCTGGTCGACGTTGCAGCCGCGCATCACCGCGATGTGATAGGAGAGCAACTGCAGGGGTACCACCGCCACAATCGGCATGAGCGCATCGCTGGTCTGGGGCACTTCGATCACGTGGTCGGCCATCTGGGGCAACTCGGTATCGCCTTCGGTAACGATGGCAATTACTTTCCCTTTGCGGGCTTTGACCTCCTGAATGTTCGAGACGATTTTCTCGTACGAATTGTCATGGGTCGCGATGCAAACCACCGGCATTTGCTCGTCAATCAAGGCAATCGGGCCATGCTTCATCTCAGCGGCAGGGTAGCCCTCCGCGTGGATGTAGCTGATCTCTTTGAGCTTCAGAGCCCCTTCCAATGCAACGGGGAAGTTGAACCCCCGGCCCAGGTAGAGGAAGTTGGCCGCGTCCTTGAACAGCTCGGCGATGTGTTTGATCTGATCGTTGAGTTGCAATGCCTTTTCCACCTTCTGGGGCAAGGTCTCAAGCTCGATGAGCATCTTGCGATAGGCACTCTCTTTGATCGTTCCCTTCTTGTTGGCCACCATGAGGGCCATCATGGCAAGTACCGTCACTTGTGCGGTAAAGGCTTTCGTCGAGGCCACACCAATCTCCGGACCGGCGTGGGTATAGGCCCCCTCGTGGGTTGCCCGCGCGATGGACGAACCCACCACATTGCAGACCCCGAAAATGATCGCGCCTTTGCTTTTGGCCAGCTCAATCGCCGCCAGGGTATCTGCTGTTTCGCCCGATTGAGAAATGGCAATGACTACGTCCCCCTCGCGGATGATGGGGTTGCGATAGCGGAATTCGCTGGCGTACTCCACCTCAACGGGTACGCGGGCAAATTCCTCGAAGATGTATTCGGCCACCAGTCCAGCATGCCACGAAGTCCCGCAGGCCACAATGATGATCCGATCGGCCGACAACAAGCGGTTGAGGTATTGGCGAAGACCGCCAAGCTGCAAATGCCCATCAGCTGCCCGAACCCGACCGCGAAGGCAATCGCCAATCGAGCGGGGCTGCTCGAAGATTTCCTTCAGCATGAAGTGCTCGTAGCCACCTTTCTCGATGGTCTCCAACTCCAAGTCGAGCGTTTCGATATAGGGGGTGCGCTCTTCGTCCTCTGCGCTGCGGATCGAAAGGCCGTTCTGGTTGATGACAGCGATTTCGTAGTCGTCCAGATAGACCACCTCGTTAGTGTACTCAATGATCGGCGTCGCATCCGACGCGAAGAAAAACTCGTCTTTCCCGATGCCCACTACGAGCGGCGAGCCCTTGCGGGCGGCAATCATCGTGTCGGGGTCGTTCTTGGAAAGCACCACGATGGCGTAGGCCCCCACCACCCGGCCCAAGGCCAAGCGAACCGCTTCCTCCAGGCTACAATCTTGGTTGTCCTGAATGTCTTCAATCAGGTGAATGAGCACCTCCGAATCAGTCTGCGAAAGGAATTCGTGGCCTCGCTGCAACAAATCGGTTTTCAGTGCCGCATAGTTCTCGATGATTCCGTTGTGGATGATCGCCAGGCCCCGCTTGTGTGAAAAATGCGGGTGGGCGTTGATATCATTGGGCTCGCCGTGGGTGGCCCAGCGGGTGTGGCCAATGCCAATCTTGCTGTGCAATTCTTTCCCCTCCAGCGCGGCTTCCAAGTCCGCGACCTTTCCGCGCTTCTTATAAATCGACAACTCACCATTCAAGAGGGCGACCCCCGCACTGTCGTAGCCTCGGTATTCAAGACGACGCAGGCCGTTTAGGATAACAGGGAGCGCTTCACGGTGGCCTTTATAAGCAACAATTCCACACATGGGCGTAGGGTTCGGTCGGTCAAGTTGCACCCAGGAACAGGTCCCTGGCGCGCGGGTGATTATTCTTCGAGTCGGGTGTAATAGACTCGCAGCGTGACGGCCTTGGTGGGGTCCGCCGCCGCTGTTTGGTCATACAGCAAAACTCGTTCCGTTCGGGCGGCGTTGAACACCGATCCGATGAAAACGCCGTTGTTCGGGCGGTCGCCGGTCAGGATGGATTGCAGATAACCGGTAATGGTAAATGTGTAGCTACCCGCATCGGCATCGAAGCCCACCTGATGCGAGAACGTGTTGTTCAGTTGACTGGCGAAATCGCGCTGGACGTATTGCGGGTTATCGTCATCGTCTTTAATGAAACCAAAGCTTCCATCGTGCAGCGCCAGCCAGAGCAGAACGGGCGGCGTGCCCTGGTCGGGATCGGTAGTGGTGCTCAGGTCGGTGTAGACCACTAGGTCCGCCTTGTGGAGGATTCCGTTATCGCCAAGCAGTTTACTCAAGCTGTCCAAGCCCGGAATTTGAACCAATGTCTGGATCCCAACACCCCCTTGCACAAACCCAAATTCGCCCGTCGGAGCCGTGCCGATGTTGTCCCCATCCATCAGTAACGAAGCAATCGGCGTACCCGATCGGTCCGAGAAAATGCGGTTGAACTTGTTGATGCCCAGTGGTATCAACAATTCGAAGACGTTACCCGTCGAAGCGTCGTTGTGGTAATACAAAAACACACGTGTCAAGGTATTGGCGACCTGAAAGCCCAGAATCGAACCCTGTCCGGCGGCTTGTGGCTTGATCGAAAGGCCCCGCATGGCCGACGCAAAGTCGACGTTGCTTTGGTTGGCTTCGGTAATGACTTCGTCCCCGAAAGTGGTTGAGAGAGGAATCCGAATGACCGCACTTGTCGTTGTGGGAGTCGGGGTAAACGGCCCCAAGCTGCCCAGCGGCACCGCATCGGTCATGATCACGTCCGTGGTACGGTACAGCGAATCGGGGTCGATCTCGGTCTGTAGGCGGTAAACTTCCAAGGTCTGCGTCTCGCTCAAATCGCCGATGTAGTTGCCGTTGTAAGGCAACTGCAAGACAATCGAATCGCACACCGGGTTACTACCAAACGTCGAGAACTCCGAGGAAAGCTGAATCTGGAAATACGCTTCGGCACTTACGTCGCCAAAACCCTCATCATCACGATACGAACCGGCAAGCAGCGTATTGGTAAAGGACGACACCTGCTCGTCGGACTTGAGAACCGTGGTCATCTGGATCGTGAACGTATCGACAAAGGCTGTCGAGAGCGGATCGCCTCCCAGTTCCGAGCCAATCTCAGTTGGCTTCTCGCACGAGGCCAGCCCGAGCAAAAGCAGCAGTGCACAAACAGGAAGGGCCGGCCACCGAAGTGCCAGCCCGTTCCGACTTGGAATACGAATCACGTTACCCGACCAGGTCGTTGTAGAGGTTGAAGTACGAATCGACCGCTTGGTCTTCTTCGCCGATCTCGATGCAGTCGAGTTTGTTGTCCTCCTGACCATTCAATAGTTTCTTCAATTCGGTTTCGCTGCCCTCGTTGGCGCTCAGCACCACGTCGGCGTATTGCGCGCCCAGCTTAATGAAGCCTTCGTAGTCGCCTGCGCCCAAGGGCTCAAGCATGCTCGACTCCACGTCGCCGTTCATGGCCTTGGCCAGCATCTCGGTGCCGAACTTGTGTTCGAAGCGGTTACCGTAGACCGAGAAGACTGTCTTCGAATTCTTGAAGATGGGGTCGTTCTTGTAGCGAGTGCGCAGGTATAGCGGCACAAAGGCTGTCATCCAATCGTTGCAGTGCACGATGTCTGGGCCCCAGCCAAGTTTCTTAACGGTTTCGAGGACGCCCTTGCAGAAGAAGACCGCGCGCTCGTGGTTGTCGGGGTAGAACTTGTTGTTCTTATCGACGAAGACCGACTTGCGGTGAAAATAGTCGTCGTTATCAATGAAGTAGACCTGCAGCTTGGCGTTGGGGATCGAGGCCACTTTGATGACCAGCGGTCGCTCTTGGTCGCCCACTGAAATGTTGATGCCCGAGAGGCGGACCACCTCGTGCAAGCGGTTCTTTCGTTCGTTGATCAGACCGAAACGGGGCACCATGATGCGGATCTCCATGCCGCGCTCCTGCATGACTTGAGGCAGCTTGCGGACAAAGTCGGCGACCTCGCTCACCTGGAGAAACGGATTGATCTCGGCGGCGATGTAGAGGATTCGGGTTTTAGACATGTATTTGGGGTTCAGGGTCAGCTCAGCAGACGAAAAGGTTCACAAAACTACGAAAAATGCCGCGAAAAAGCCAATTAGCGAGGTTTTGTCCTATACCATCGACACTCCCTCGTATCTTTCGCCCCAGTGGAACAACTCAACACCCGCGCGGCCCTCTCCAAATGGATCGCCGCCAACCCCCGCCGCGGCCTGGTCCCCACCATGGGCAACCTGCACCGTGGCCACCTCTCGCTGGTCGAGCGCAGCCTTTCGGAAGGCTACGCTACCCTGGCCACCCTGTTTGTCAACCCCGCGCAGTTCGACGACCCGTCGGATCTGGCCAAGTACCCTCGAACACTTGACGAGGACCTCGCCTCGCTGGAAGCCGCCGGATGCCAAGCCGCCTTCGTGCCCAGCGCGGAAGAGGTCTACCCCCAAAAGCCCACCATCCAGCTCGGGATTCCTGCCCTCGAAAATCTAATGGAAGGCAAGCACCGGCCCGGTCATTTCCAGGGTATGCTCCTGGTGGTCGCCAAGCTGCTCCACTTGTGCCAACCCCATAAAGCCTTCTTCGGCCAAAAGGACCTCCAACAGTTTCGCCTGATCGAGCGAATGGTCCTCGACTTGGACTTCCCCCTCGAGCTAGAAATGTGCCCCATCGTTCGCGAAGCGGATGGCCTGGCGCTCTCCAGCCGCAACAGCCGCTTGACCCAAGGAGAACGCAACACTGCTCCTGCGTTGTACATGGCTTTGCAAGAAGCCGCCCTGCGGGTCGCTCGGGGCGAATCGATCGAAGTGGCCGAGGACGATGCCTTCAGCCAGTTGGAAGCCAATGGCTTTTTGCCCGACTATGTCCAGGCGGTCGACGCGCACACGCTTCAGCCCTTAGCCGGTTCAAACGAGCCCCTGGGCCACCGCTCGTTTGCCATCTGCGGCGCAGCGCGGCTCGGCGAAGTACGATTGATCGATAACGTGCTGATTGTAAACCATTAGTTGGCCCAAAAAGCGACCCGGCTTTTTTGGGTAGCTTGCCGCCCCATTTGATCGTCCAGATCGACCGAAACTCATGCTGATCGAAGTCGTCCGCGCCAAGATTCACCGCGCCGTCGTTACCCAAGCCGACCTCAATTATGAGGGGAGCATTACCATTGATGAAGACCTGCTGGATGCCGCCCACATGCGGGCTTTCGAGCGCGTGCAGGTGGTCAACATCAACAACGGCGAACGCCTGGAAACCTACATCATCGCTGGTGCGCGGGGGTCGGGCGTCATTTGCCTGAACGGCCCCGCGGCGCGCAAGTGCCAAGTGGGCGACCTTGTGATCGTCATTGCCTACGGCCAGATCGACGCGAAGGAAACGGCCCTGGAGCCCCATCTGCTTTTCCCCGGTCCGGGGAACAAACTGCCGTAGGCTCCTCAAATGCGCCTACTGATCGCGGTTCTCAAATATGTGATCGTTCTGGGCGCAGTGGGCGGACTGCTGTACCTCAGCTTCCAATCCATCGAGCCGGGTCCCGGCGAAACCCGCGGCCAGTTCCTGCTCGCCCAATGGCGGGCTTGCAACTTTTGGTTCCTCTTGCTCTCGGGCCTGGCAGCCTTGGTCAGCCATGTGGTCCGCGCCGAACGCTGGAAGCTGCTGCTTGAACCCCTGGGCCACAAACCCCGCTTAGTTGACACGACGCTGAGCGTGCTGATAGGCTACTTCGTGAACCTGGCCATTCCGCGCGGCGGCGAAATCTCGCGCTGTGCCACCCTCAACCGCCTGGACCGCACACCAGTCAACATGGCCTTGGGCACGGTGGTGGCCGAACGGGTCATCGATTTGGTGTTCCTTCTCTTGTGCATCGGCGGAGCCTTTTTGGTCGAGTACGATACGCTCATGCACTACTTCACCCATCAACGCTTCGAGAACCCCGACGGCGTGGTGAAGCCCTCGCGCACCTGGCTCTGGCTGCTGATTGGCGGGATCGTTGCGGTCGGCACGCTGTTCCTGTGGATCATGATAAAAAAGCGGCCCGAAGCCTCGGCGAAAGTCATGACCCGCATCCGGGGCTTCCTCACAGGCCTTAAGAAAGGCTTGCTGTCGGTCTTCCGCCTCAAGCAGCGACTGCTCTTCCTCTTTTACTCGTTGTTAATCTGGGCACTCTACTACTTGATGCTCTACTTGGTCATCAAGTCATTCCCCGCAACAGCCCACCTGGGCCCCGAGGCAGCGCTCACCATCTTCACCATCGGGGCCATCGCCATGTCGATCCCCATTCCCGGCGGCACGGGCACCTACCACCAAATGGTCTCGACCGGTCTGTTTTTTCTTTATACTGTCAACCAGTCCAGCGCGGTAGCCTTCGCGACCATATTCCACGGGTGGCAAACCCTAGTGCTCATCTTATTCGGTGGTGCGAGTCTCTTGTTCGCGCAACGGATTGTGAAAAGTCGAAAACTCAAGCTGACCCATGCTGCCCAGCGAGAAAAAAATCTTTGACCTAGCTGGCCTGCAGGCTGAGCGCGCAAAGTGGCAAGCGGGGGGTGAAGCTGTGGTGTTCACCAATGGGTGTTTCGACTTGCTGCACCTTGGTCATGTGGATTACATGGAACGCGCCAAGGCCCTGGGCAACCGGCTCATCGTCGCCATCAACACCGATGCCTCGGTTAGGGCCCAAAACAAAGGCGGGGACCGCCCCATCCAACCCGAGCAAGCCCGCTTGCGCCTGATCGCCGCGCTTGAATCGGTCGATGCGGTGCTTCTGTTCGAAGAAGAAACCCCTTTGCGGCTAATCGAAGCCCTCACGCCTGACATTCTGGTGAAGGGAGCCGACTACTCGGTCGAACAAATCGTGGGCGCAAAAGAAACCATGGCCCGGGGTGGCCGCGTGGAAACGATTCCGCTGGTTGAGGGGTTTTCTACCTCAGGAATCATCAGTAGAATCCGTAGTTTCAAACCCTAATCATTTCCCTTTCAGCCATGTATTTCGGTGGTATCTATGCCAGTCCCTGGCTTTTGATCATTACGGTGGTCACCATGCTCTTGGGCATGCTCGTCCAAGCGCGTCTTAAGTCCAAGTTTGCCAAATACTCCAAGCTCTCGTTGCGCAATGGCATGTCCGGCCAGGAGATCGCCGAACGCATGCTCCGTGACAACGGCATCACCGACGTGCGTGTGATCAGTGTACGCGGCCAGTTAACCGACCACTACAACCCCGGCAACAAAACGGTCAACCTCTCGGAGGTCGTCTTCAACCATCGCAACGCAGCAGCAGCAGCCGTCGCAGCCCACGAATGCGGCCATGCGATCCAGCATGCGCGGGGCTACGCGGCCCTCAAGCTACGTTCGGCGATGGTGCCCATGGTAAGCATCGCCAGCAAGATGTACTCGGTGCTTGCCATCATTGGGTTGATCGGTGTCTTTGCGGCGAACATCATTCCTTTCAACACCTACCTGTACCTGATGATCGCTGTGACTGGAGCGATGGCCCTGTTCTCGCTTGTCACCCTACCCGTCGAATTCGACGCCTCGCGCCGGGCCCTCGCTTGGGTGCAGGAGAAGGGAATCGTGACACCCGAAGAATACCGTGGCTCGAAGGATGCCTTGTTCTGGGCAGCGATGACCTACGTGGTGGCAGCAGTCGGCGCAGTAGCACAACTGATGTATTATGTAATGCTGCTTTTGGGTCGAAGAGACTAGTCCTATTACTCGATTCGTTTACGCGCGGGCGGCTCCTTAGGGCCGCCCGCCGCATTTTCATCGAATTATTACATAACTGCTACCGCTGGATCAATTTATTTTGTTGCATTATTCCCAGATGAAGTGAAAAAAAACATCGTTAGCCCTCCTGATG
>CAYGKP010000017.1:0-21451 GCA_964350605.1 uncultured Cytophagales bacterium | reverse complement strand
TACCTGATCCTCTGTGGTGTGGCCGCGATGGCTTCCATGTTGCTGCCGGGTCTGTCCGGTTCGTTCGTCTTGATTCTGCTGGGTAATTACCAGCTTATCATGCTCGATGCCGTCCCGGAATTGAACTTGAAGATCATCGCCCCGGTAGCCATCGGCGCAGTCCTTGGGCTCATCATCCTTTCGCGGGGCATTGACTTCTTGCTTAAGAAGGCCCCAGACCTGACGGTCGGCATCCTCACGGGTTTCGTCCTCGGTTCGCTGGTCCTCATCTGGCCGTGGAAGACAGAGGTCTTCCTAACCGACCCAGTTGGGGAACCACTCCTTCGAAAAGGCCAGCCCATTGTGGAGACCTACGAGCGCTACCTACCGAACTTCGGTGAGGCATCTACGTTGTATGCCTTGGGCCTGATGGCCGCGGGGTTGGTCCTCGTCTTACTCATTGATTGGATCGGCAACCGAGCCCAACGAAAACGCGCTTAACTCGTTCAAACTGCATGAAAACCTTCGGGATTCTGGGCCGCAAACTGGGCCATTCGTTCTCCAAACCGTTCTTCGAAAAGAAATTTGCCGCCGCAGGGCTGACCGATCACGAGTACAAGGTCTTCACCCTCAACGCCATTGAAGAATTTCCCGCCCTTCGTACGGCCGAACCGAACCTGGCGGGCTTCAACGTCACGATTCCCTACAAGCAGGAGATCATGGCCTACCTCGACCGTCTGGACCCCCAAGCCGAGGAAATTGGCGCAGTCAACTGCGTGAAAGTCGCAGGCGACGGCGCGCTGGTTGGCTACAATACGGACTATTACGGCTTCAAAGAGTCTCTCGACAAGTTCCTGCCAGCCGAGCGCGAGGGCATGGAAGCCCTGGTTCTGGGCACGGGTGGCGCAAGCAAGGCGGTTTGGCTGGCCCTCAGGGATCTTGGCATTCCGTTCCAGAAGGTATCGCGCAGTGCGTCAGCCGACACGATCACCTACAAGGACATCGACCCGCAGGCGGCGCGCCGCTACGACATCTGGATCAACTGCACACCCTTGGGCATGTACCCCGAGGTCAAGACGCACCCGCAGATCCCCTACGTCCTGCTCGGCGACAGCGACTACCTGTTCGATCTGGTCTACAACCCCGAGGAAACCGAGTTTTTGCGCCTGGGCAAGGAGAACAAGGCCCAGACCAAAAACGGCCTCGAAATGCTCTACCTCCAAGCTGAGAAGGGCTGGGAGATTTGGACAGGGGCCTAATTGGCTTTTGGTAGGAAGACGGGTCACATTCAAGGCAATGGCCTGTTTGAACGCTACTAACTAGCTCTCTTTCGTCCTTTTCCTTGATGATGCCCAAGCCCGGAAGGGCGTAGGGGAGGCGCGTAGCGCGACCAAAAATCAAGGCTCCCGGCGCGCCCAACGTGGTGTCAGCAGCAACCCTTTATCTGGGGGCGCACAGGTCGCCGGGTCCGCGTAAGTGATGGATTATTGGCCTGTTTGCAGAAGTGTTTGCTCCTGGGCTAGTCCCGACTAGCAGACTTGCGCAAGCAAGGCTGGTTCGGAGGGGGTCTTTTCTTGGTTCTTCTTTGGACAAGCAAAGAAGAACGAAAGAGAAGCGAACGACAGCTCGAAGTCAACTATTGCTCGTTGCGGCCACGAGCCCTGTAAGGTTGGAAATGAAGTGATGCGCTGGTGGCCACCCTGCGCAAACCGAATCTTCGAGTCCACCAGTTAGACCATCGAAATCATCTGCTTCATCTGGGTGAAGAAGAGAAGGATCGCGAGGGCAAACAGGGCGCAAACCCCCGCAACGTTGCGGAGCCAGCGGCTGCGCTTGTGACCCAGGTAGATCAAGGCCGTGATGCCGAAGCCGAGCGAGCAAAACGCGAGAATCAAGAAGGCGAGGATCAGTCCCATGGTCGAAGCAGGTTGTTTGATACTAGAACAACCCACCCTTCGCCTTCGTGCGGAACGAAACCTCAGGTTTTCCCCCTACGGGTATTCCCCCAGCTAGAACTCCTTGGTTGTTCCAGCTAGATCAGGGACACCATACCCCGCATCTGCACCAGCAAATAGATGATCGCCGCGGTGAACAGTGCGCAGACAATGCCAGCGGTCAGGAGCCACTTGGCGGGTTTCTCCTTGCGGAGGACCAGGGCGGCCACCAGGAAGGTCAGCGTCGCGACCACGAAGAGGAAAAAAAAGACAATCAGGACCATCTAGTAGTATAACGTCGGAAACAGGGGTTTGGGTGCGCGCGAAGGAATGTATCTTCACTCCATGGCCTTCGAACTGAAAAGCGGCTACCAGCCCACCGGCGATCAACCCAAAGCCATCGAGGAATTAGTCCGCGGGGTCGAGGGGGGCGAGCGCGCCCAAACCTTGCTCGGTGTGACCGGATCGGGCAAGACCTTCACGATGGCGAACGTCATCGCCCAGACCCAGCGGCCTACGCTGGTCCTCTCGCACAACAAAACCTTGGCCGCCCAGCTATACGGTGAATTCAAGCAGTTTTTCCCGAACAACGCGGTCGAGTACTTCATCTCCTACTACGATTACTACCAGCCGGAGGCTTATTTGCCCGCGACGGGCCTGTACATCGAAAAGGACCTTTCGATCAACGAGGAGATCGAGAAGCTGCGCCTTCACGCGACCAGTTCGCTGTTGTCGGGGCGGCGCGACGTGATCGTGGTCGCGTCGGTGTCGTGCATTTATGGTCTTGGTAACCCCGAGGAGTTCGCCAAGCACATCATCAACTTGCGCGCGGGCGAGACTGTGATTCGCAGCCAGTTGCTCCTCAACTTGGTCGATTTGCTGTACCAACGCACCGAAGCAGAGTTCAAGCGGGGCAACTTCCGGGTGAAGGGCGACACCATCGACATTTATCCGGCCTACGCCGATTTTGCCTACCGATTGACGTTTTGGGGCGATGAATTGGAGGAAATCCACGTGATCGACCCGATTTCGGGCCGAAAAGAGCGGTCCGAGCCCGCGATTGCGGTGTATGCGGCCAATTTGTTCGTGACCAGCAAAGACCTGATGAACGTCGCGATCCAGGAGATTCAGGATGACCTGGTGGCCCAGCTGAACCGTTTCGAGTTGGAAGGCCGGGTCGGCGAAGCCAAGCGATTGAAGGAACGCACCGAGTTCGACATGGAAATGATGCGCGAATTGGGCTATTGCTCGGGGGTCGAGAACTATTCGCGCTATTTCGACCGCCGAAACCCAGGGGATCGTCCGTTTTGCCTCATTGACTACTTCCCCGACGATTTCCTGCTGGTGGTCGACGAAAGCCACGTGACCTTGCCCCAAGTCCGCGCCATGTGGGGCGGCGACCGCTCGCGGAAAATGAACTTGGTGGAGTACGGATTCCGTCTGCCCGCCGCGTTAGACAACCGCCCGTTGACCTTTAATGAGTTCGAGGGAATGATGAGCCAGACGGTTTATGTATCCGCAACGCCAGCAGATTATGAGTTGGCACAGAGCGAAGGCGTAGTGGTCGAGCAGATCATCCGCCCCACTGGGCTGCTCGACCCGGAGATCGACGTGCGCCCGACCGAAGGCCAGATCGACGACCTGCTTTCCGAGATTCATTTACGGGTCCAACGCAACGAGCGGGTGCTCATCACCACCCTGACCAAGCGGATGGCCGAGGAACTGGCGCGTTACCTGGATGAATCGCGGGTGAAGTCGCGCTACATCCACTCGGAGGTCGACACACTCGAACGAGTCGAGATCCTGCGCGAGCTGCGATTGGGGACTTTTGATGTGCTGGTGGGGGTGAATCTGTTGCGCGAAGGCTTGGACCTGCCGGAGGTTTCGCTGGTCGTGATTTTCGATGCAGACAAGGAAGGCTTCCTGCGCAACGAACGCTCGATGATTCAAACCATTGGCCGAGCGGCGCGGAACCAGAACGGGCGGGTCATTATGTACGCCGACAAAATCACGGGGTCAATGGAGCGGGCCATCTCGGAGACCAAACGCCGCCGCGGGATTCAGGAAGCCTACAACAAAGAGCACGGCATTACGCCGACGACCATCGTTCGCTCGACCGACGCGATCATGGGTACGACCTCGGTGGCCGACGCAAAAGCGAATGCCAAAACGCTGCGCGAGTTGACCCCGCTGGACAGCTTGCGGGCCGATCCGCTGCTTGGGAAGGCCCCCGCCGCCGAATTGGAGAAAATGGCTGACCAGACCAAAAAGCAAATGGAGCGCGCGGCTAAAGACCTGGACTTCAGCGAGGCAGCCCGCCTGCGCGACGAATATTTTGCGTTGCTCGAGCTGGCGAAGGAAAAAAAGTAACGTGCGGTTAAACAATCGTTGGCTGTACGTGTTCTACTCGCCATGACGCAGGTTGAAATTCGGACACCCGTGGCTGGCACGCCCGCCGAGGTATTCGCTCGCTTTAGCGAGGAGCTTTTTGAGGCCTTGGCGCCTCGTTTTCCCAAGTTGACGGTGCTGTGCTACGACGGCAACCAGCCGGGCGACGTGGTTCACTTGAAATTGAGCTTTGGGCTGTGGTCCCAGGAGTGGATTTCGAAAATCAGCCAGTTGGACGAAAGTCCCGAGAAGATCCGAATGGTTGACATCGGTGTGGTCCTGCCTTTTCCCTTAAAAACCTGGACCCATCACCACCGAATTGAGGCAAACCCAGCGGGCGGTTCGTGGATCATCGACGAGGTCCATTTCGGCACCAAGACCAAGCTGGGCGATTGGTTCATGCGCCTGCAGGTTAGCGGGCAGATGAAAGGCCGCCGCAAGAAGTACCAGGCGTACTTTGGCCGCCCCGAAAGTGTGCTCCAGGTCGCTTAGAGGGCGATCAAGCCCTCCACCTCTTCGGCTTTTTGGTAGATCGCGATGATCTCGTCGGCTGAACTCATCACTTCGCGAATCGAGACGGAGATGTAGTTCCCCTCCGCCGAGCTGCGTTGCTGGATCTCGGAGGTCTGTTCGTTGAACAGCGCTTGGATCAGCGCGACCTTCCGATTGTCGGCTGGCACGATAAATTTGAAGAGGTAAACGGCCGGCCAAGTGGTTTGCTCGTTGAGCGTGACGCGTAGGCGATCGTAAAACTGCGGATCGTTGGGCATGAGGCAAGATAACGCCTCGCTGCATTTTGAGTTCCCACTGAGGTCCAAAAAGAGAAACGCCCAGCCAAGGGCTGGGCGTTTCGTCAGAAACCTCGAACAAACAGGACACGCAATGAGAAAGGGTATGCAACCTGCGTGCCAACTTCTTTGCGTTCCAGTTCGTTACTTGGAAGGATGCGAACACTGCTTTGGCTCGTGATTTTTATGGGAAGCGCTGCGCTGGTGGCCCAGACACCCCAGGAGTTGGCGGCTGCGAAGATGCGCCTAGGCCAGCGGTTGCCCGAGCGGACGTGCTATGACCTGATCAGCTATCACTTGACAATCGCCCTCGATCCGAAAGGCAAACAGATTCAAGAGGCCGAAGGACGTATCGGAATGACGATTCTCGACACAACCGAGCGATTGCAGATCGATCTGGATCAGCGGCTTCGATTCCGTGGCATGTCGATATGGGTCAATGCACCCGAGGGCGAAGCTTTTTCGAGTAACCGAAAGGAATGGCACCAGGGGGATCAGATTTTTATCGACTTCAAGGAGTTGTTGCTTCCGAGCGATCGAGTTGAAGTCGTCATTCGCTACGATGGTCAACCCCAAGAAGCCGTTCAGCCACCCTGGGACGGGGGTTTTGTCTGGGAGACCGATTCCTTAGGCCGCCCGTGGATCGGGGTGGCGTGTCAGGACGAGGGGGGCTACCTGTGGTGGCCGACGAAGAACGTTTGGTGGGATAAGATTGAGAACCTTCGTGTATCAGTGAGAATACCGGATTCTTTGGGTGTGTCGGCCAAGAGCAATGGCCAGCTGTTTCGAACCCGTCACTATGAATCGAAAGGCCAGCCAGCCGTCACTGAATGGGAGTGGAAAACCACCTACCCCATCTCGAACTACAACGTGACCCTCAACATCGGGGCCTATGAGGAGATCACGGATTGGTACGTCAGCCTTGATGGCGACAGCCTGGACCTGCACTACTGGGTGCTGGACTACAACGTGGCGAAAGCCAAGGCGCATTTCCAGCAGACCAAGGGCATGCTGCTCGCCTTCGAACTACTCTATGGCAAGTACCCCTTCTGGAACGACGGCTACAGCCTGGTCGAGACGCCCTATTGGGGCATGGAACACCAAGGCGCGATTGCCTACGGCAACAACTACAAGAACAACCCCTTTGGCTTCGACTTCATCCTGATCCACGAAAGCGGCCACGAGTATTGGGGCAACCACCTGACCGCCGCCGACCCCGGTGACCTGTGGATCCACGAGGCGTTTACCACTTACACCGAGACCCTCTACCTCGAACTCATCCATGGGCAAGAGATCGCCCGGGAGTACTTGCTCCACCAACGCGACCTAATCCAAGGCACCGAGCCCATCGCCGGCCCCATCGACGAGGCGTATGATGGCTTCGAAACCGCCGACATGTACTACAAAGGCGCCTGGATGCTCCACACCCTGCGCGCAATGGTCGCAGACGACAAGCGGTTCTTGGGCACCCTGCGCAGTGCAATGACTGACCTCGAGGGCCGACCCCTGACTTCCGACATCCTAGTCGATTACCTCAGCCAGAAGTTGGAGATGAACTTGGTGCCCTTCTTCCAGACTTATCTCTACCAAACGGAACTACCTGTTCTGCAGCTACATCTGGGCAACAAATTCAAGGACAAGATCATCATCTCGTACCGCTGGGGCGACCCGGCTTGGGCCCGAGCAAGGTACCCGGTTGATGTAGTTATCGGCGGCAAACGCCAGCGGCTCGAACCCACGGACGAGTGGCAGGACCTTTGGATGACCGTCGAAGAATGGCGGGAATTTTCACTCGACACCGACCACTTCTACCTGGAAACCCAGTTGGTGAACTGACTCGGGTTGCCCGTAACACAAAAAAGCCCACCGAAAGGGCGGGCTGATTGAGTAGGGTGCGAAATCTGAGGACTACTCGTCTTCCTTACGGCGCAATTGGCCGAGCTTGCCTTTGGTCAGTTCGAGGGCCTGCTGCATTTTCAGCACTTCAGCATGGGCCGCTTGACGGTTGACTTCGTTTTGGTCGAGTTGCAGGCGCAATTGCTCGCGGTCGAGGCGGTTGGCTTCCACTTGTTCGACCAATGAGAGGCTATCGGCCATGTTTTTGTCCAGTTGGGCGGTCAGGTGCTCGAATTCTTTGACCAGTTTTTCTTCGGCTTTTGCCTTAACCTCGACGGCGCGCTCCGCATCAGCGATTTGGGTGTTGATGTCTTGGGTGTAGGCGCGAAGGCCAAAGTCTTCGAGCCACTTTTTGGCGTTGCGATAACCAGGTTCGCTCGGCGCGAGGTAGACCCCATTGGTTTGGAGCGACACCCACACGCGGCTGGTCCCGCTCACGGTGGTGACCATGGAGGTCAGGTTTACGGCCTCGTTGGAAATGTCGGGCATCAGGGCACCTTCCATCGAAAGGATTTCACCGTGAGCCGAGACTTTTCCGTATTTCTTAAGTTCCTTTTTCCAGAGGTCCCGCACGGGGTCGACACCCAGCACCAGGTCAACTGAAAGGCCCGGATGGGTGACCCCGGAAACCCGCTCGGTTCGTTCTTCGACGGAAACGGGGTGCAAGTCTTGGGCAAAAAGAAAGGGCTGGCCCGCCACGCCAAGCGCGAAACAGAGGCCGAAAGTCAAAAAACCACGCATATCTATCGAAGATAGCCAACAGTGTGCCAGACTTGGGGGTTTGTTTTCCACAAGCCAACTTGCCACACCGATCGAAACGCACATGCCACAAACCATTCTCATCACCGGCGGAACGGGCCTGATCGGCTCGCACCTGACCGAAGCCTTGCAAAAACGCGGCGACCGGGTGATCCACCTTTCGCGCACTGAAAACCTGAATGCCGATGTCTCTGCCTACGGGTGGGATTGGCAAACGGGCCAGTTGAATGCCGAGGCCGTCAAGGAGGCCGATGCCGTCATTCACCTGGCGGGTGCCAGTGTGGCCGACGGACGCTGGACGCCCAAACGCCGCCGCTTGATTCGCGAAAGCCGCGTGCAAGGCACGGAGCTTTTGGCGAAAACCTTGGTCGATGTGCCCAACCGGGTGAAAGCAGTGGTCTGCGCTTCGGCGGTCGGTTGGTACGGTTCGAAGGACAAGAAGGTGTTTGATGAAACTGATGCAGCCGGAAAGGACTTCCTGGCGAAAGTGACTCGCCAGTGGGAAGAGGCCCAGGACAAACTCCGCGAAGGGGGGCGGCGTGTTACGGCGTTGCGTATCGGTTTTGTATTGGCACCCAATGGCGGCGGCTTAGACCGCATGGTTCCCCTATTCAAAAAGGGCCTTGGTGCGCCCCTTGGCTCGGGCGAACAGCCCATGCCCTGGATTCACATCGACGACATCGTGGGCATGTTCCTCTATGCCTTGGATAACGAGGCGATGAGTGGCACCTACAACGCCACCTCGTCCGGCTGGGTGTCGAACAAAATCTTCACCCGCGAACTGGCGGGAGCTTTGGGCAAAAAAGCCTTGGGCATTCACGTGCCTGCGTTTGTGCTCTACCTCGCGATGGGTTCGATGGCGAAGATTGCCCTTCGCGGGGTTCGGGCTTCGCCCATGAAAATTCAGCGAGCTGGCTACCAGTTTGTTTATCAAGACCTTAAGAAGGCCCTGGCCGCGCTGTTTCCCGCGAAGTCGTAACTTCTGCGCCCCTCGCCCGTATCTCAACCACCTCATGAGCGATCATACCACCGAAAACGGCCACAAGGACGAAAGCCGCATCCGCAAGGCCTTCGCCGAGAAGTCTTGGAACGAAATCAAGACCGACGACTCCTGGGTCATCTTCAAGGTCATGGCCGAGTTTGTCGAGGGCTTCGAGAAGCTCGGGCGGATCGGCCCCTGTGTCTCGATTTTCGGCTCGGCGCGCACCAAGCCGGACAACAAGTACTACCAGATGGCCGAGGAAATCGCCTACCAATTGGTCCAGCATGGGTATGGGGTGATCACGGGCGGCGGACCTGGCATCATGGAAGCGGGCAACAAAGGCGCGCACCGGGCAGGTGGCAAGTCGGTGGGGCTCAACATTGTGTTGCCCTTCGAGCAGAACGGCAACCAGTACATCGACCAAGACAAGCTGATTTCCTTCGATTATTTCTTTGTGCGCAAGGTCATGTTCGTGAAGTATTCGCAAGGCTTCATCGGCATGCCCGGCGGCATGGGCACCTTGGATGAGTTGTTCGAGGCCATTACCCTGGTACAGACCCAGAAGCTGGGGAAGTTCCCCATCGTGCTAGTTGGTACCGAGTTCTGGGGCGGCTTGATGGATTGGATCAAAGCGGTTCTCTTGGAGAAAGAAGGCAACATCAGTGCGAAGGACCTGGATTTGATCAAGATCGTGGATGAACCCATCGATGCAGTTCGCTACATTGACGAGTTCTACAGCCGCTACCTGCTTCAACCCAATTTCTAGCTCCGAATTCCTTGGGCCGGAAACCTGGAAGCGTGGCGCGTTGTTAGCCTAGCTTCGACTCGCTCGTGCGCCGCCGACTCCCCACCATCGTTCTCTTCCTGCTTGTGGCAGGCATCGTAGTCTACCTGATCTTCGACAAGATCCGTGGGCGGCCACAACTCGTGATCGAGGACAACTCGAGCTACCAGGTCTATTCCATCGAGGTGCCCTTGCGCCTGGATTTCTGTGGCGAACGGGTGCCCGTGCGCGACCCCGAGGTTCATGAACGCTTGGATCGCGAGCTGCACGTGGCGACTTATTACCACTCCTCGACTATCCTGATTGCCAAGCGCACCGGACGTTTCTTCCCAATCATCGAGCGAATCCTGAAAGAGGAGGGTATGCCCGAGGACCTCAAGTACGTGGCCATTGTGGAAAGCAATTTGACCCAGCCCGTCTCGCCCGCAGGTGCGGAGGGGATGTGGCAATTCATGCCCCAAACGGCCGAGTACTATGGCTTGGAAGTCAACGACGAGGTGGACGAGCGCTACCACGTCGAGAAATCGACGCGGGCGGCCTGCAAGTATTTCCGCGATGCGCACCGGATGTTCGGCAGCTGGACCTCGGCAGCGGCATCCTACAACCTGGGGATGGGCGGCATGCAAAACCAACTGCGAAACCAGCGGGCAGATAGCTACTACGACCTGCTCTTAAATCAGGAGACCTCACGCTACGTGTTCCGCATTCTGGCCTACAAAGCGGTGCTCGAGAACCCCGCAGACTATGGCTTCCGCATTCCCAATTCAGCCTATTACCGCCCCGAAGCCACCCGGCGCGTGACGGTCAGCGAGACGATCCCCAGCTTGGTGGACTTCGCCATCGAGCAAGGGACCACTTACAAAACACTCTTCACCCTGAATCCCTGGCTGCGGGCGCAAAGCCTGACCATCAAAGAAGAAGGCAAAACCTACACGCTGGTTCTGCCCGTTGGCGGGAACCAAACGGCGGCTCATTCGGATACACTCTAGCATGAGCGAAATCGGCCACATCGAAGTCTACGGCGCGCGGGTCCACAACCTGCGCAATTTGAATCTTCGCCTGCCCCGCGAACAGATGGTGGTCATCACCGGGATCAGCGGTTCGGGCAAGTCGTCCTTGGCGTTCGATACCATCTATGCT
Organism: uncultured Cytophagales bacterium; assembly: GCA_964350605.1. GTDB lineage: Bacteria > Bacteroidota > Bacteroidia > Cytophagales > JAAEPT01 > CAYGKP01. The sequence continues at coordinate 10,801 of CAYGKP010000017.1, read as the reverse complement.
GAAGGCCAGCGTCGCTACTTGGAAAGCTTCTCGGCCTACGCGCGTTCGTTCATTGGTCAATTGGAGCGGCCTGATGTCGACAAGATCGATGGCCTCTCGCCGGTCATCGCCATCGAGCAGAAAACCACCTCGCGCAACCCGCGTTCGACCGTAGGCACCTTGACCGAGATTTACGATTACCTGCGGGTGCTCTACGCCCGGGCGGGCACGGCCTATTCCTACAAGAATGGCAACCCGATGATCCGCCAGAACGAGACGGAGATCAAAGCCCTCATCCGCGAGCGGTTGGACGGCCAAGCCGTTACCATTTTGGCCCCGGTCGTGAAGGGCCGCAAGGGGCATTACCGCGAGTTGTTCCTTCAGATGCGCAAGTCGGGCTACACCCGCGTTCGCATTGATGGGGAGTTGCAGGAGATGGGCCCCAAGATGCAGTTGGATCGCTACAAAGTCCACGACATCGAAGTGGTGATCGACCGCATCAAGGTGGACGAGAAGGGCCACGCGCGCTTAGCCGCTTCGATTGATACCGCCTTGAAAGTGGGCAAAGGCTCTGTCTATGTGATTGATGAGCAGCAGCAGCTCCACTTTTTCTCGAAGCATTTGATGGACCCTGAGTCGGGCGTGGCCTACGAAGACCCAGCGCCGAATCTGTTCTCGTTCAACTCGCCGTACGGGGCTTGCCCCAGTTGCAATGGCCTGGGCATCATCCAGGCGTTTACCAAGGAATCGCTGATTCCCGACCAATCGCTTTCGATTTCGCGGGGTGCGATTGCCGCACTGGGGGAATACCGCGACATCGGCTTGTTCCGCGACTTGCAAGCGGCCCTCAAAAAGCTCGGCCACCAAATCACCACGCCCCTTGACCAGATGCCCGAGGAGGTGCTGGACAAAATCCTGAACGGCTCGAAAGGCTACGAGGGGGTGATCCCCATGTTGCGACGCTTCTTCGAGAACGGCAGCGATTGGGCCCTCGATTTGGCGAAGGACTACATGGAAACGGGCGAATGCCCCGAATGTCATGGGCAACGCTTGCGCCAGGAGGCACTCCACTTCCGCCTGGAGGACAAGAACATTTCCGCCCTCGCCGGGATGGATTTGGCCGAATTGGCCGACTGGCTCGAAGGTTTGGAGGACCGCTTGGGCGGGATCGCCGGAAAAATCGCCACCGAACCGCTGAAGGAGGTGCGCAAACGCCTGCGCTTTCTGCTGGATGTGGGTCTCGAATACCTGACCCTCAACCGCCCGCTGCGCACCTTGTCGGGTGGCGAGGCCCAACGAATCCGCCTCGCGACCCAGATTGGGACGCAACTCGTCGGCGTGCTCTACATCCTTGACGAACCGTCGATTGGCTTGCACCAACGCGATAACCAACGCCTGATCGATTCCTTGAAAGCCTTGCGCGATTTGGGTAATACGGTCTTGGTGGTCGAGCACGACCGGGACATGATGGTCGCCGCCGACTATCTGGTCGACATCGGACCGGGCGCGGGCCGCAACGGGGGCCAAATCATGGCCGCGGGCCTGCCCGCCGAAGTGATGGCCCAAGACACCTTAACGGCGGGCTACCTGCGCGGCGAGATTGATACGCCCATGCCCGACCACCGCCGGGCGGGTAACGGCAACGAATTGGTCCTGCGCGGGGCGAAAGGTCACAACCTGCGCGACCTGACCGTGCGCTTTCCGCTCGGCAAGTTCATCGCCGTGACGGGGGTGTCCGGCTCGGGCAAGTCCTCGCTGATCCACGGTACCCTGCACCCGGCCCTCTCGACGCATTTCTACCGCAGCAAGCGCGAACCCTTGCCCTACGACCAGATCGAGGGCATCGAGCAGCTTGACAAAGTGATTGAGGTCGACCAGTCGCCGATTGGCCGCACCCCGCGCTCGAATCCGGCGACCTATACGGGCGTGTTCTCGGACATCCGCTCGTTGTTCGCGCAATTGCCCGAGGCGAAGATTCGCGGGTATAAGCCGGGGCGGTTCAGCTTTAACGTGAAGGGTGGCCGCTGCGAAACCTGCCAAGGCGGGGGGATGCAGGTGATCGAGATGGACTTCCTGCCCGATGTGCAGGTCGAATGCCCCGAATGCCGCGGCAAGCGCTACAACCGCCAGACGTTGGAGGTACGTTACAAAGGCAAATCCATTGCCGATGTGCTGGACATGCGCGTTGACGATGCGGTGGAGTTTTTCACCGCCCATCCGTCGATTTCGCGGAAACTCGCGCTGCTCCACGAAGTAGGGCTGGGCTACATCACCTTGGGCCAGCACGCCACCACGTTATCGGGCGGCGAGGCGCAACGCGTCAAATTGGCCACCGAGCTCTCGAAACGCGACACGGGCCAGACGCTCTACATCCTGGACGAACCGACAACGGGGCTTCATTTTCAGGACATTGCCCACTTGCTCGACGTGCTGCAAAAGCTGGTTGATCGAGGGAACACCGTGCTCGTGATCGAACACAACCTGGATGTGGTAAAAGCCGCTGATTGGGTGATCGACATGGGCCCGGAAGGCGGACGGGGCGGGGGCTACTTGCTCGCCGAAGGAACGCCGGAAGACATTGCTGCGATTCTCGAAAGCCACACCGGGCGCTTTTTGGCCCAAGAGCTAGCCCGCTCGCGCGTTAGCGCTGGTGCATAAGGAAGCAATCCTCGAGGGCTTCCGCCGCGTCGGGGTTTTCGCTAAGTAGCGCAGAGATGTCGGCATCCTCCGAGTTCGCGTCCAAGCTGTAGGACAACATCTGTCCTGCTGAAAAGTGGATCAAGAACGTCTCGACGTAACAGGTGCAGTATTCTTTGGTACGCACTCGACGGTCGCGTTTGTATTCCTTCTTGCACTCCTTAATGAGGGCTTCGCGGAACTTCGGCGACCACCGAAGCGCGTCGCTCGCTTCCAGCATCAACTCGAACAGTTGGTCCCCGCCCGGTCCTTCGAAGATGTTCGAAGGTGAATCGTCGAAGAACAACTCGGCGATCTCCACGTCGTCGTACTGCTTGGTCATTTCGTCGTAGAGCCGCCCGGCAAAGACGCGGGTTCCATCGAAGGGCCAGTCGCTTTCCTTTTCCAACTCCGAGGCGAAAATGTTCACAAACTGACCACGGGTAATCACTTCACCATCAGGTAAGTAAATGCTTCGGCCCTTCTCATATTTAGCTTCCCGGCTAAGGGCAGCAGGCCCACCGAGTAAGATCGTTTCCACTTCCATGTCGATCAGATCGACGATCCGCACCGCAAAGTTCAGGTTTTGGGCTTGGGTATGAATCATCGTGGCAATGCCGATCACTTCGCCACGGCTGTTGGCCACCGGGCTACCGCTGGAACCCGGCGAAATCGGCGCGGTGATCTGGATCACGTCGCCCAAGTCGTCCATTCGGCGCAGGGACGAAACGATGCCCGTCGAGACGGTGCCCTCGAATCCAACGGGCGCACCGATTACCACCACTTCTTCGCCTTCCCACAGGGTGTCCTCCGATAGCTTGAGGAAAGGGACCTTGTCGTCGACTTTGACCGAGATCAGGGCGATGTCGCGCCGTTCGTTCCGCGAAATGATCGATTCGATGGGGTAGGACACGCTGTCCGAAAAAATCACTTCGCCGCGCTCGGCGCCTTCCATCACGTGCCAGTTGCTCAGGGCGAGGCCGTCTTCCGAGACGAAAAAGCCCGTCCCCTGGCCCAGCATATTCCCGAAGCGGTCGTAGGTATGAATCTTAAAGACGGCGGGCTTGATGCGGCGCACCCGCTCGACCAACGTCAGTTGACCAAAGGCCGGGGCCAAAAGGCCAAGAACGAAGAGGGGAACCAAAAAGCGGCGCATCGCGATCGGGGTGAGTGGCTTGACGGGTAACGCGCGGACGCGGGAAAAGAATATACGCAGAAAAGTGAATTCTCGGATGCCCCAGGGGTTGAAAATGCCTAGCCCTGGGTCTTGCTCAGGTGATCGTACAACACGATCCCGAAACAGACCGACACGTTCAGCGAGTGCTTGGTCCCGAATTGGGGAATCTCGACGGCCTGGTCGCAGCGGGCGAGGAGTTCATCGCTCACCCCGTCCACCTCGTTGCCAAAGACGAAGGCATACTTCTGGTCCGCTGCTGGTTGGAAGGCGAGCAGGTTGCCGCTGCCCGTGGTTTGCTCCAACGCGATCAGGTCGTAGCCTTCTTGTTTCAGGTAGTCGGCGGCCTCCGCCGCAGCGGGGAAATGCACCCAATCAACGGTGTTTTCCGCGCCCAACGCCGTTTTGAAAATCTCGCGGTGGGGCGGGGTGCCCGTGATGCCGACCAGCACCACGCGCTCGATCCCGAAGGCATCGGCGGTGCGAAACGCGGCCCCCACGTTGTGCAGCGAACGCACGTTGTCGAGCACCAAAGCCGCCGGGCGCTTTTTGGTAGATTTGTAGGCCTCGGCGCTCGGGCGGGCCAGCTCTTCGAGCCGCAGTTTTCGTAGGTTCGGTTCCCCCATCGGCGCAAGTTCGAAAGACCCCTGAATCAACCAACAATCACCCAGGCATGACCCAGGCCACCGCCACAGGTAAGAAGACGCCTTTGATGGTCCAATACGAGGCCATCAAAACCAAGCACCCGGGGGCGATTCTGTTGTTTCGGGTCGGCGATTTTTACGAGACATTTGGCCAGGATGCGGTGGTGGCCAGCAAGATTCTGGGCATCACCCTGACCAAACGGGCCAACGGCGCGGCCTCGCACATCGAACTGGCGGGTTTTCCGCATCATTCGCTGGATACCTACTTACCAAAATTGGTCAAAGCGGGCCAGCGCGTCGCGGTCTGCGACCAGCTCGAAAACCCCAAGGACGTAAAGGGCATCGTCAAGCGTGGGGTCACCGAACTCGTCACCCCCGGTCTGACCTTCAGCGACCACGTGTTGGAAGGCAAGTCGAACAACTTCCTCGCCTCGGTTTGGCTGGGTGGTAAGCATAAAAGGGTGGGCATGGCCTTGCTCGACATCTCGACGGGGGAATTTCTGTGTACCGAAGCCGAACCGGGGGCCATTCACCGCTTGCTGCAAGGGCTGAAGCCCGCCGAGTTGTTGGTGGCCAAGGCGCAACTCCTTGATTTTGAGGCCGAATTTGGGATTGGTTACCCGACCCGGACCCTTGATGATTGGGCCTTTGCGTATGAATCGTGTCAGGAGCGGCTGCTGAAACAATTCGGCGCGAAGTCGCTGGCGGGCTTTGGGATTGATGGCTTGCCGGAGGCTGTGGTGGCCAGCGGGGCGGCTTTGGCCTACCTGGAACTGACCGAACACCGCGAGACAGCCCACATCCGGGCGATTCGTCGGTTGGATCAGGGGGATCACGTGTGGCTTGACCGCTTCACGATCCAGAGCCTCGAACTGCTGCATCCCCAACGCGCCGAAGGGGTACCCCTGCTCGACATCCTCGACAAGACGTCAACCCCGATGGGCGCGCGGCTCTTGCGGCGGTGGATTTTGTTGCCCCTGCGCGACATCCCCAAAATCCTCGACCGACTCGACCGCGTCGAAGCCCTGGTCCAAGACCAAGACTTGCGCTCGGACCTCGGCGCTCAACTCGAATCGCTGGGCGATATGGAGCGCCTCGCCTCCAAAGCTGCCGCCGGGCGGATTGGTCCCCGCGAAGTGGCGCAGGTCGCGCGCGGCCTACGTGCTGTCGAGAAAATCAAGGCGACCCTGATCGAAAGCGAGACCCCACTCGCCAAGCTGGGCGTGGTTTTGGACCCTTGCGACGACCTGGCCGAGCGCATCGAAGCGACCCTGCGCGACGAGCTGCCCGCCGTGGTGGGCATGGGCCCGCTCATCCGCGAAGGGGTCAATGCCGAGCTGGACGAGTGGCGAGGGATCGCCTTTGGGGGCAAAGAAATGCTCCGCCAGATTCAACAACGGGAGGAGGAGCGTTCGGGCATTCCGAAGGTGAAAGTGGGCTACAACAAGGTGTTCGGCTATTTCCTGGAAGTGACCAATGCGCACCGCGACCGCATCCCGCCCGAGTGGATTCGCAAGCAAACGCTCGTGAACGCCGAGCGCTACATCACCGAAGAACTGAAAGGCTACGAAGACAAGATTCTCCATGCGGAAGATCGCCTCGGCGAATTGGAAGGTGCGCTGTTCCGCGAACTGGTGATGGCCGTTGCCGAGCGGGTTGATGCCTTGCTCAAGAACGCCCACTTGGTCGCGCAACTGGATGTCCATCAAGGATTTGCGAAGCTCGCCATCGAATCCGGCTACGCCCGGCCCGAACTTCACGACGGCCACGCGATCCAGATTTCCCAAGGCCGCCACCCGGTCATCGAGAAGCAATTGCCCGCGGGTGAGGACTACGTGCCCAACGACATTGTGCTCGATGACCAGCAACAAATCTTGCTCATCACCGGGCCAAACATGGCAGGGAAATCGGCCCTGCTCCGCCAGACCGCGTTGATCGTATTGATGGCGCAGATGGGCAGCTTTGTTCCGGCGAAGGCCGCGCGGGTCGGGGTGGTTGACAAGGTGTTCACGCGGGTGGGAGCCTCCGATAATTTGGCCCAAGGCGAGTCGACCTTCATGGTCGAGATGTCGGAGACAGCCAGCATCCTGCACAACCTGACCGACCGTTCGTTACTTTTGATGGACGAAATCGGCCGAGGCACCAGCACCTACGACGGCCTCTCGATTGCTTGGGCCATCGTTGAGTATTTGCACAAAGTCCAAGGCGCAAAACCGAAGACCTTGTTCGCCACTCATTACCACGAACTCTCGGCGTTGGAGTCGTTGCTTGACCGGGTAAAGACCTACCACGTATCGGTGCGGGAAGCGGCCGGAAAGATTCACTTCTTGCGGACCCTTAAGGAAGGCAGCACCGAACACAGCTTCGGGATTCACGTGGCGCAATTGGCCGGGCTTCCGATGTCTGTGATTCGAAGGGCGGGCGAACTGCTCGCCGAATTGGAGACCACCAAGGGCAAAGAGAACCGCCAGGAAAAATTGGCCACCACCCCCGCTCAAGACCAGCTCGCCCTCTTTGACGCGGCCGACCCGAAGGCCCAGGAACTCCGCGAGCGCATTGAAGCGTTGGACATCAACAGCCTGACCCCGCTTGATGCGTTGCTCAAACTCCAGGAACTCAAGGCCCTGCTGGGCTAAGCACTGGGCGGGAAGGCCAACGTTTTGTACCTTTCAGAGTGAAAAAAGCCTCTCCCATGCGATTTCTAGCCGCCCTCCTTTTCCTCACGGCCTTGGCTTCGCCCGCCTGGGCCCAAGAGCCCGAATACGACTACCTGATCCGGCCCGGTGTAGGCATCGGCACCTTGAACCTGGGCCTGACCCTCCAAGAAGCCATTGAACTGGAGGGGAAACCCTACGGTTCGGAGGACCACAAGACGCACTATGAGGGCCTGCAGTTCATCGGTCACGAGCCGCATAACTACGTGCACTTCGTTCTGAATTTCGACAAGCTGGTCGAGTTCAAGGCAGGCAAGAAAAAGGGCCGCTCGCACCCGATTTATCGCCTCTACTTCCGGGACAACAAACTGGTTTCGTTCATCGTGGTGGGCTTCAAGTATCCCAAGGAAATGATCGAGGCGGTTCACTGGAAAGACTTGACCCTCTCGACTGCGGAGAAAGACATCATCGACTTGGTTGGTGAGCCTGACATGATCGTCGACAACTCGAGTGAGTTTCAGAACTACCACTACTACTACTACCTCAAAAAGGGTGTCACCCTGATTACTCACAAGGGCGAGATGTTCGCCGCTGAAATCTTCGAGCCGCTGAGTGCCGAGCAGATCAAGCTGATGCGTGAAAAGGCCGATCCCAACACCATCCACAAGGACTGACGATGGCCAAAAGCATCACCTTATCGGCCTCGAAAGCGCCCCTGCGCCAACGCCTTTGGGCCGACTGGCAGCGCGTGCGCAAGTACCCAACCTTTGTACAGGCCCTCCTCGGGATGTACGCGGCATACTACCTGGCCTTGACGGTATTCTATGGCATTCATTTGGCCCGCTATGGGTTTTTTGGGCGCGAGACGGCCCTAGAGGTTAACTTGTTCTACGACCTCTTGGTCCTGGTTTCGCCCATCACCGCCATTTTGCTGTTCCTTCGCCCTTCGGTGGGGATGTTGACGGCCCTGGCGATCATTTTCTTTTCACTCTACTTTTCCTCTTATCCGGAGTACACCATCAATGGGCGGCCTACGCACAACTGGTTCCACTTCCTGGAAGGGATTTTTGGGGTGTTCATGATGTCCTCCATGCCGATTGTTTGGGTGGGCAAGATGATGTATGAGTCGACCGAGGGCCAGAGAGCCAAATAGCGGGCGATGAGACGGGTTGCCCTGCTTCTGTTCTTGTTCAGTGTGGGGTTCGCCGCTTGCAAAAAGCCCGACGATGGCGGCAGCGGCGGCACGGCCAACTACGATTTTTCCGCCCTCGACCAATTGATCGAAGACTCGCTAGCGGTTCTGGGCAACGACGTGGTGGTCATCCTTCAAAAAGACGGCGAGCGCATCTACGAGAAAAGCTGGGGCACGTTCAATCCGGATACGAAGAAGCCCGTCGCGTCCTGCTCGAAGCTGCCTTCTGCGATGGTGCTGCTCACGTTGATTGAAGACGGCACCTTGACCTGGGACGGCCGCATTGGCGACATCTGGCCCGCCATGAATGGCTACGGCAAGGGTGACATGACGATCCGCCAGTTGTTCTCGCTGGTGTCCGGCATTAAGGAAGGCACGGCCCTTAGCGACCCGCTGCTGTCCAACAACAGCTTGACCTTGCAGGAATCCGCCGATTCGATTGCCGAGGTGTTTCCCTTCTGGTTCACGCCCGAGACGCGCTTCACCTATGGCGGCGCGGCCATGCGCATCGCCGGGGCGACTGCCGAAGTGGCCAGCGGCGAGACCTGGCAGACCTTGTTCCAAGACCGCCTGAATGGCCCCGTTGGCCACACCCTGCTTGATGCGAACTATGGCATTGCCAATCAAAAGAACCCCGCCGGGTCGATGGTCACCTCGGCGAACGCCTACCTGGATTTTCTCGAGCTGATCCGCCGTCGTGGCGATTGGAACGGCACTCAAGTGATCCGCGCGACGCTGATTGATTCGCTCTTTCTTTGGCAGCATCCCTCGACCACGATCTACTACTCGCCCTATCCGCATGAGCCGCCCAACCACCCCTATGACGCCGACACGATTCGCTACGGCTTCGGCTGTTGGCTCGATGTGGTGAATCCCTCGACGGGCTCGGTCGAACAAATTTCGAGTGCAGGTGCTTTCGGTACGTACCCGTGGGTGGACCGGACCCGGGGGCTGACCGGGATAATTTTTACTTTTGTCAGCGACGGGGCCCTGACGCGCAACACGCAATTCAAGGCCCTTCACTTGATCCGCCAAGCCGTCGACGCAGTTCACGGCGCTCCTTAGCGAAGCGACTACATGGCTGACAACTCCTACCTCGACATCGTCACCCTGGACCAGGGGCCCGTCTACCGGGAAACCAACTACGATCAATGGATCGTCGAGCCTTGGAACACGGCCTCGGCGGCGTTTTTCCTTTTGATCGTCGGCTATTGGGCCTGGAAACTGCGCGGGCAGTACCGCAAGCGGTGGTTTTTGACCATTTGCGTGGTCATCCTGCTGATCGGCGCGGTGGGCGGCACGATTTATCACGCCTTTCGCGAATCGAAGTTCATGATGCGCATGGACTACATCCCCATTATCGTGCTGTGCATGGGGGCAGCGGCCTATTTCTGGGTTCGCATCCTGCGCAACGTGGCCTTCATCTTCTTCATCCTGCCCCCGCTGTTCGTTTTTCAGTACCTGAGCTACGAATACGCACCCAACGGTTATCGGACGACGTTTTCCTACGCCATCATGGGGGTCTACATCCTCATCCCGCTGCTGATCTATTTGAAGCGGACCCACTGGGCCCATGCCCGTTTCTTCCTATTCGCCTTGGGGTTGTTCGCTACCGCCTTGGTCAGTCGCATGATCGACAAGTGGTCGGTCGCCATTGCCTTGTTGCCGATGGGCACCCACTTTTTGTGGCACACCTTCGGGGCCTTGGCCTGCCACTCGCTGTTCGCCTACGTCTACCGCACCTATTACTTCTCAGCGGTTGACCCGATCCCCGAACCCGAACCACGCCGCCGGACCAAGTTTTTGAAGGAGATGCGCGAACGCCGGCGTCTGCGCGGCGGCCGCACTCAAGCAGCAGGGGAGTAGCCCCCCTTACTTCTCGAGGGCGATCATCAGGCCGAAGAAGACCATCTGGGTGCCGAAGAACCATTCGCCCACCACGTTTACCTTGTTGAAACGCATCAGGTTGAAGAGCAACAGCAGGCCGAACGAGACCACGAACCAGGCCAAGTAATTCTGGACGGGAATCTCCCCTGTGGTCCAGGACCAGAAGTCGTAGTCGATCGCCACGGGTTCCATCAGGATGTCGAGCATGACCATCAGTGTCGCGCCCAGTGCCGTGCGGGGGAGCAAGCGCGCTTGAAATCGTTCGAGCACCACGCCGCAGGAATATATCAGCATCGCCCAGTTCAGGCCGATGATGAGTGGCACGTCCCAGAGCTTGGGGCCTAGGGTAGCACCATATTCGTATTCCCCGAAGACCACCCCGGTTTTCACCCCCAGCACCTCGACCAAGTAGCCGACCATGAAGGCCGTGACCAAGAAGACCAGAAACGAGGGGTTCCATTGTTTGTGGTTGATGAACAGCACAACGCCACTGAACAGCAAGGTGACGGGCGTGAGGGCCGTGAACGTTTCACGGTACTCGCTGGGTAGACCAATCAGGCCCACCAGGTAGACAATCACGATGGCCGCGATGGAC
>CAYGKP010000016.1:452-22415 GCA_964350605.1 uncultured Cytophagales bacterium | reverse complement strand
TCATTGGGGGTACGCCGAAAGTCGGGCCGAGTACCTGAGTCTCATGCAACGCGCCGACATTTTGCCCGTCACCAGTGCCCAGGAGTTTTTTGGCATCAGCGTGGCCGAAGCGATCGCAGCGGGTTGTGTGCCGCTGTTGCCTAATCGGTTGGTCTATCCCGAATTGTGGGGCTCAGACTTTCTCTATGAAACCGACGACAACTTGCTTAGCCGCCTTCGGACTCTACTCGCCGACTGGCCCAAACGACCCGACACGAGTGCCTTACAGGAATGCGCCCGTTCCTTCGATTGGTCGCGCATGGCTCCGCAGTACGACGCTATGCTGGGTCGTCTCCTGTCGTAAGGATTGTCGACCTATTGGCCTTGACCCAGCGAGAAGCCCGGCTCGCCGTCGAAGGTGTAGAGATTTTCAGTCTTGATAACCGCAACCCCGGCAGCGTTCAGCTTCTGCTGGAGCGCTAAGACGTCGTCGAAGGTGCCCACCGTCAGTTTGGGTGAGCTGAAGCGACACCGCCAATGGTCGGTGCTGAAGGTTTCCGGCGCACCGTTTGGCCATACTTTTGTGCCTCGGTTGGTTATCATCAACAGGGAGAAGGGCCCGCCGCTGTGTGGTTTGAGGAGCTTGCCCAGCTTGTCGGGGTTGCGTTCGGCGAACTCAACGAACACGTCCACACCGACCAGTTTCTTCTCTTGGAGCGGGATACCTTTGGCTTTAATGGTGGGGATTCGTTTCGACCCGGCGTAGGACACAGCCTTAAGAGTTGTAGGCGTTTGGCCCATGCGTTCGATCACCGCATCGGCAAAGCCCTGGGTGCCCACCTGTTCGACAGTCATGCCCTCGCGGTGCAGGTCGCCCGTATGAACGCCATCTTCCAGCGTCTTCAGCCAGGCGTTGTGGATGCGCTCGGCAGCTTCGGTTTGGCCCAGGTAAACGAGCATCTGCACACCCGCCAACAGCAGCCCTGAAGGGTTAGCAATGCCTTTGCCCGCGATATCAGGTGCAGAACCGTGAATGGCCTCGAACATGGCGATTTCGTTCCCAATGTTCGCTGTACCCACCAGGCCCACCGACCCGGTCAATTGTGCGGCCACATCGGAGAGGATGTCGCCGTAGAGGTTCGGCATGACAATGACATCAAATCGGTCGGGCGAATCGGCCACGCGGGCCATGCCGATGTCGATGATCAAATGATCGGTCTCGATCTCGGGGTACTCCTTGGCCACCCGGTCGAAGGTTTTGTGAAACAGCCCATCGGTCAACTTCATGATGTTGTCCTTGGTCATGCACGTGATCTTCTTACGCCCAAACGCCCGCGCGTACTCGAAGGCATAGCGGACGATCTTCTCGGAGCCCGGCACGGTGATGAGCTTCAGGCATTGGGTGACCTCCTGAGTCTGGCGGTGCTCAATGCCCCCATAGGTGTCCTCTTCGTTCTCGCGAATGACCACCAGGTCCATTTTCGGATGTTTGGTCTGCACGTAGGGCGAGTAGGCGATGCAGGGGCGCACGTTGGCGAAGAGGCCAAATGTTTTGCGAATGGTGACGTTTAGGCTCTTGTAGCCGCCCCCTTGAGGCGTTGTGATAGGGGCCTTGAGGACCACTTTGGTGCGGCTAAGGGCCGCCAGGGCTTCGGGCGTGATGCCCGCCGAAATGCCGCGTTTGTACACTTCTTCGCCGACTTCGATGGGTGTGATGTCAAGGGCCGCGCCGCCGGCTTCTAGGATTCGTAAGGTAGCCCCCATGATTTCGGGGCCGATGCCGTCGCCATGGGCGACGGTGATGGGAGCAGGAGGGGTAGAATGGGTGGTAGGCAAAGGAGGGGCTTGTCGAGTAGAGTAACGCTTGATTTTGGGTGAGTTGCCATAAGTTCCAACCCACGGGCTAGAAACACAAGCCGCTGCCGTCGCTCGGCACGTGTTTTGCTTTCCCGAATCCTAGTTTATTGGATTGAATCGCGCCCAATGAAAAGCTACCTTACCACTTCTTACTGCCAGCTCCCCACCGCACCGATGAAACGTTTTCTGCTTTTACTCCTCGTGCTTGCCCCGCTCACCCAGGCCTGCAAGCCCAAAGTCCAGCGCGTTGACCCCAACTCGGTGACCGATCGCTCGGGCAGTTGGAACTCGACCGATGCACGTTTGGTGGCCGAGGAGATGATCCCCAGTGTGTTCTACTCGCCGTGGTACGAACGCCATCAAGCCGCAACCGGGAAGATTCCCGTGGTCATCGTTGGCCCCGTGCGCAACAAGAGCCACGAGCACATCGACGCCGAGGAGTTCACCAAAGAGTTGGAGAAGGAGTTCATCCGCACCGGAAAGGTGCGCGTGGTGCAGGACCCTGAGTTCCGCGCCAAGCTGCGCCAGGAACGCGCCGAGCAACACGAATTCGCCAGCGAGGCCACCATCAAGCAATGGGGCCGCGAGGTTGGAGCTGACTACATGCTGTTCACCGTGATCTCTTCGACCGTTGATCCGGGCAAGAAGGACCGCGTGGTGACCTACAAGATCAGCCAGGAGCTCGCTTCGGTCGAGACCAACGAGAAGGTCTGGCTCGATTCGAAAGAGATCAAAAAGATCGTCCGCAACTAGCGGGCCTTGACGCTGCGCCATGAAGGCCCGGGCGCTTCGGCTGACGTTTCTCCTCTTCCTGCCGCTTGCGGTGGGGGTGAGTGGCTGCGCGTCGTACTACACCAAGCGCATCGAGTTCAACAGCCGTTTTGTGCAGGGCGAGTACCACCAGGCACTGAGGCAGCTCGAAAAGCTGGAAAAGAAGTCGCGGGGCAAGGACCAGTTGCTCTACTACTTGGACCGCGGGGTGGTGCACCACCTCCTGGGCCAGATCGACAGCTCGGATTACTTCTTCGAGAAGGCGTATCAGTTCACCGATGTGAACCGCCAGAATGCCGGGCAGGTCGTGTTGTCCTACGTGACCAACCCCTTGGCGAGGACCTACATGGGCGAGGATCATGAGGTGCTGTTGATCCCGTACTACAAAGCCCTCAACGCCCTGATGGCCGAGCGGTACGAGGATGCCCTGGTCGAATGCCGCCGGATGGACGTGCGCCTGGGGCTGCTTTCGGCCCGCTACAAGCGCGAAGTCCGCTACCAACGCGAGCCCTTCATCCACCTGATGATAGGCATTAGCTACGAGGCGATGGGCGATCAGAACAACGCCTTCATTGCCTATCGGAATGCCTACGAGCTGTACATCGACCTGGGGCCGACATTGGGCGTTGGGGTGCCCGCCGGGCTGCGCGAGGACCTCTTGCGTACCTCGTACCGCAGCGGCTTGCAGCAGGAGTATGAAACTTATGTGGAGGCCTTCGGCCAGTTCTACTCCGAGCCGGAGGGTTATGGTGATGTGGTCGTCCTCTGGCACAACGGCCTGGGTCCCTACAAGGAGGAAACCTCGTTCACCTTCGTGGCGGCCGAGGGCGGAGGCTACATCAATTTCACCGACCCGGACGACAACTTGGACTACGTCTATGCCATCCCCGTGGACGAAACCGAGCAGAAGGCCCTCAGCAACCTGAGCGTCCTGCGCGTGGCCTTTCCGAGCTACAAGGTCCGCAAGCCGCGCTACCACAGCGCCTACTTGCAAGTGGAAGGCCAGCAGGTGGCGGTGGACCGGGCCATGAACGTGACCGAGGTGGCGCAGCTTTCCTTACGCCAGCGGATGGTAGAGGAGATCGGGCAGGTGCTCTTGCGCCTCGCGATCAAGAAGGGGTTGGAGGCCTTGGCCGAAGAGGAGAACGAGGGCTTGGGCCTAATTGTCGGCCTGATCAATGCGGCGACCGAGCAGGCCGATACGCGCAACTGGGCCACCTTGCCGGGCGAGATTGGCTACGTACGGGCGACGCTGCCCGTGGGCGAGCACGATTTGCAGTTGCATTGCCTGTCGCCCGACGGGCGGGAGCTCACCCTGCCCGTCCACGCCCTGATCGAGGACGGCGGGGTGCAGGTGGTGGTGTTGCATAGCCCGCAGTTGGGGGTGAGGTAGGAAAAAATCCCTAGCTTCCTTCATGAAGCCACGTCACCTTTTCGCCCTCGCTGCACTGCTGCTCACGAGCCTCCGCGCACAGGCCCAAGACATCCGCTACACCGACGAGAACCTCTATATCGAAGAGGTCATCCTAGTTGAGGGGGAAAGCGCCGAAGTACTACTGGACCGCGCCACTGGCTGGATTAAGGGAACTCTCCAATCCGATGTGACAAGCCAACCAACGACCGTGAAAGGCGGCGGGGCAGCCTGTCAGTTCGAGTCCAAAGTGTTGGATCAGTTGATGGTGGACCGCATCTACTATCAAGTGGAGCTCAGTTGCGATGCGGGCAACTGCAAAGTCTGGATCGGAGAGGTCAGCTACACCGAAGAGCAGGAGGCGTACCAAGGCGAGTTCGCGCCGCGCCCCTTGAAGCCGACCGCCTTGTTCGTCCCACTCGGCAAAGGCCAGAAGAAGAACGGCGACTACAAGACGCGCCCCGGCCTCTTCAAAACCGAAACGGAGGCCTGTTTGCTCGACGCCTATCAGTCGCTCAAATCGGCGATCGAGGGCAAGTAATTGCCTGGAGGGCTAGCGCAGGTACGTTTTGAGAATCTGGCGCACCTGGCCCAAGTAGCCCGACCCAAACAGGATCACGTGGATCAAAAGGGGGTAAAGGTTGTAGAGATCCGCCCGCTCGGCCGAACCTTTGGGCAGGGGATACGCCTCGTCGTAGGCATCATAGAACGCCAGGGAAAAACGCCCGAATAGGGTCGTAAAGGCAATCTCCGTCTCGCGGTGGCCGTAATACACCGCCGGGTCGATCAGGACGGGGTTGCCCGCTTTGCCCGTCATCAGGTTGCCGCTCCACAAATCGCCGTGCAGGAGGGAAGGCGGCTCGTCGGTCGCCAGCCAGTCGTCGAGTTTGGGGTAGAGGGCTTCAAACTGGCGCACCACTTCATTGGGCAATTCGCCCTGGTCCACGGCCCGCTGCACGTTGGGCATTAGGCGATGTTCGATGAAAAAGGTCGGCCAATCCTTCGCTGCGGTGTTGCGTTGGGGCACCGAACCCAAGTAGTTGTCGGCCTCGGCCCCGAACGCATCCCAACTGTGCCGATGGATGGTCGCGAGCCCCGCGCCCAGTTCCTCCCAATAGGAGAGCTTGACGGTCTCGGCCACAATGGCTTCGGTTAATAGGTAGCTGTGGGTCTGGTCCTCGCCGAACAGATGGACCTGGGGAATCTGCAAGCCGCCCGCTTCCGAGAGGCTGCGCAGGCCCTTGGCTTCCAACTCGAACATGCGGGGGTAACGGGCCCTGTCGTTCCACTTGAGAAAGAGCGGCCCCTCGCTGGTCGCCACCACGCCCGTGTTGTTGATGCAACCACCAGTGGTCGCTTTGAAGCCGTCGATGCGCAAGGGCCCACCGAAGACACTTTCCCATTGGGACTCGACAGCGGAACGCAGGGAAGGAGGAAGGCCGTGGGGCATGGGGGAAGGTAGGGTGCGGAAAGTGCTGGTTCCAACTTTACACTACCGGCCGGCGAATCGCTTAGTTCTTGCGGGCAAATCAAACTGCTGATTTATGTTCGATAAACTCAAGAATGCCGCCAACGATGTGCCGTTAGGCCATGATCTGTTTTCTGATGCAGGAGAATACCTGGGTACTGCGCCCGGCTCTTCCCCCACACGGGATCAGATCTACATCTTGGAAACCCCAAAGATTGAACGGCTTAAGAAAGTCCACGCTGCCAACAGGAAACCCATCGCGCCCCAATCGCTTATCAGCCAAGCGACACCGTTTTACAAGTTCCCAATGAGTGCTTCTGCTCAACGTTCGAAGACATTGGGCTACGGCATTCTGAATCACTACTACAAGTTGTTGAGCTTCTCAGGTGCAGCTAAGTTCTGGGTAGAAACTCCAAGGCTTGGAGGGAAGCTCCTTTCCACCTTTTCGAGTTCGAGAGCGATCCAACTCAACATTTACGGGAACAGAATTCATCGTCTGCTCAATACAAAGTGGAATCTAGTCAGTACGCTAGTTCACGAGCAGAAACACATAGAAGAGGGTGGCGTATCGGTTTACGGGGACGACTCAGAGAGACATCTAGATAGCATTAAGAAACAAATCAGCCACAAACCCTCTTGGAACCGAGTGACACAACTGTACAAAGACAACATCGAACTAATAACCATTCAGTACATCTATGATGGATATCATAAGGAAAAGGGCTATTCGCAAATGGAGCGAGAGGCCATTACCATGAATCAATTATTTGGTATTTCTGACATTGAGTTTGATTGGGAAGCTAAAACCATGTTCCACAGCCGCCTCGGCTTGTATTACATTTATGATCCGGCACACCCCACATTCTCTCATGCCCGTCCTTAACGCGATCCCTACCGTCAATTGGGTTGTAATTGGCTTGGTTGCGCTGACTGCCTGCAAGCCCAAAGTCGTCCAACCGAAAAACGAGGTTTTTGAAGTTGCCGGCTGTGAGGTTCTCTACTACGAAGGCCCAGAAATTCTCCCCTCTGACCTAGCGGGCCTTGAGGTTTGGCTGGACAGCGCGATACTGTTTGAGCCTATTGATTATCAAGGGGATCCGATTGGGTCGTACAGCTTACTAATAGCAGTTGGCCTTCGAAACACTACGACAGAAAAGCGATCCCTTTACGTAAGTGAGTTTAAGCCAAAGGCAAGCAGTCGAGTATTTCACAATCACAAAACAGACATCATCAACATTCCCAGCCCGAAGCTGGTACATCATGTCGATTTGGATTCCTTTCCTGAGTATTCACGCACTTGGAAGCCAACTAACCGACTCCCTACGCTCCATTGGCCCAAGCTAAAAAACCTATCGCCAGACGATTCCGCCCAAATTCTATGGGAAGTCACAGTGGGTTGTTTGAAATCCGATCAGCCCAGGGCCTTACAGATTGTGCAATCCCAAGACTGGCGGGATACCACCCAGCTGGGTTGGGATGGACCTGATGTATTGAGGTCATACATGGCTTGTCCACCCTTTCAGTGTATCGACAGATGGCACAAAAGCGAAGCCGACTTATTAGAGGCTCTGCGTGAGTTTTTGGTGCTTGAAATCGCAGAGCCCGATTCCACTTTCAACGCCATTCCGCGCGCTCCACATTTTCAGGTGTCGATCTGGGACTCAGCAAGGACTGCTCAGATGATGCCCATTGAACTTGTTTTTTGGTGGGGCTGGGAATTTGAATAATTAACCCGCCTTTCGGTGGCTTCTGAAGTTCCCAGTGATTGTCGTCTCGGCGACTCAGCTAGGAGAACTCCCCAGCGCAGTGTTTGGTTGGGTTAGTATGAATGCAGCTGAATCTGTCACACCCTACGCTTTGCTTAAGAAAGCTGAGAAGATGTCCTATCAGGAGTACCGTGAGCGCATCGCCGCTCAGGACGATACAGGTCCGCCCGACGATGAGAAAGCGGTCAGTTACCGGAAGTATACTTCGCTGAACATTCAGCGGATGTCGCGTTTGGATAAGACCACTAAGCCCACCGAACGCATCAAGGAAGTGGTTGGCGGTCTGCAGCGTGAGTACCTGGTTACCACTTTGACCGAAGGTTGGTGTGGCGATGCTGCCCAGAACATTCCGGTGCTGGAGAAAATCGCCGAGCTGTCCGACAAGATTGAAACCTCCTATGTGCTGCGCGACCAGCATCTGGAGTTGATGGACGAATTCTTGACCGGCGGGGGGCGTGCCATCCCCAAAGCCATCATCCAGGACAAAGAGACGGGCAACATCGTGGCCACCTGGGGCCCGCGCCCGGAGGCTGCTCAGCGAATGGTGGCTGAATACAAAGCCCTCAACGAAGAGGACCGTCAAGCGTATTCCGAATTCGTTGTGGAAGTCCAGAAGTGGTACGCCAAGGACCGCACCCAGAGTTTCCAGGCCGAATGGGCCGCGCTTTTGGGCCACTTGGAGGGGTAACCCACAGCCTTCGTAGATTGTGCTTCCTTAGCCAATCTACGTGAGCGAAACTACACCTCCCATCAATCCAGAGCCGGAGCTTCCCGAGAACCCCCGCTCGAAGATTTTGACCCGCGCGGCGGTCAGCTCGGTCAAGACGCTGATCTCCGACACCTTCTCGTTCCGCGAAGGCACCGACTATGCCGGGGCCTCGACGATGATCAAAAACGATGTCAGCTTCCGGGGCTACGCGGTCTGGATTCTGATCTTCTCGATCTTCATTGCCTCGATCGGCCTGAACGTCAACTCGACGGCCGTGGTCATTGGTGCGATGCTCATCTCGCCCCTCATGTCGCCGATCATCGGGGTGGGCTTCGGGATTGGCACCTACGATTTCCCTTTCGTGGTCCGGGCGCTCAAGAACCTGGGCATCATGGTGGGGGTCAGCATCCTGAGCTCGACGCTCTACTTCTTGGCCTCGCCCATGAAGGAAGCCAGCACCGAGATCATGGCGCGCACCCAGCCGACCATCATGGACGTGCTGATCGCCCTGTTCGGTGGGTTTGCCGGCATCGTCGCCAACTCGCGCTCGTTGAAAAGCAATGTGATTCCGGGTGTGGCCATCGCTACGGCCCTGATGCCGCCACTATGTTCGGCAGGCTTCGGCATCGCGAACGCCGAGTGGGCCATTTTCGGTGGGGCGTTTTACCTGTTCCTGCTCAACTCGGTCTTCATCTGCCTTTCGACCGTACTGGTCACGCGCTACTTGCGCTTTCCGCTCCACAAATACCTGGATCCAGGCAAGGAGCGCCGCCTCAAGACCTACCTAGCCATCTTTGTGGTCCTAGTCGTCGCTCCAAGTGCGTATGCCTTCTACGGGGTCATCAAAGGCTCGGTCTACAACCGCAAGGTCCAGTCCTTTGTGCGCACCGAGTTCAACTACGACGCCACCTCGCTGATCGAAGAGAAAGTGGACATGGGCGATTCGGTCAACACCTTGCACCTCTACTTGCTGGGCGATCCACTCCCCAAAAAGGAGTGCGATCGTTTGCAGAAGCGTTTGGATCACTACCAGATTCCGAACACCCGGTTGGTCTTTCACCAGGGCCGTGAGGTCCAGGAGCAACAGAACGCTTCGCTTGACCCCGCGCGGGTGTTCGAGATGATGGAGGAGAGCGAAACCAAGTTGACCCAGCGCGACGAGCGCATTGCCCGATTGGAGGGTGACTTGCAACGCTTTCGAAAAGATTCCATTCCCCTGCAACTGCTCGAGAAGGAAATCCGTATCGAATACAACCTGATCGAGCGGGTGGCCTACGGGAAGTTGGTCCAAGCCGATTTTGTGCAAAACGACAGCCTCCCGGTCATCGACAGCTTGCCCACTTTCTTTGTCCATTGGTCGCGCCAGGTTGGTGCACGTGAACAGCGGATGCAGCAGGAAAAACTAGCCAAGTGGTTGGCCGTTCGCCTGTCGGTCGACACGGTCCGAGTGATGAAGTATTGATCCCCTAGCAGAGACAGCCTGTGAAAACACTGACAATTCTCTTTGTGGTTTCGGCCACGCTTCTGGCCACGATGAAGGGCTGCGGTCCGGCGGGGGCCGCCGACATGCGCTCGGAGGATGGCAACCTAACCTTCGACGGGTTTTACTTCCCGTTGCGCAAGCCCAACGGCCGCCTCCAACGAGTCAAGAAACCCCCCTTTCACCGCGGCGAAACGGTGGCCCTGGTGCTGGAAAATGTCCGGGGCTTCGAGCCCAACGATCAGGGACGCTACGAGTACAACATGGACTTGCGGGTTGATGATGCAGACGGCGAGGTGGTCCGTGAGGAAACCGAACTGTTTGGCCTGGATCACGAAGGCCCCCTCGATTCGGCCAACGTGGCGAAGGCGCCTTTTGCCTACTTGGAGATTCACGAACACGACCCCAAAGGCCGCTTCCTGATGGTGGTCACCATGTACGACAACGTGGGAGGTGGTTCGGTCAGCCAAGAAGCCGTCATTAGCATCGAGTAAACCACCGGAAGTCGGCACGAAATTCGCAACCTCTTCATCATGCGGTATCTGATTCTCGTTTTCGCAGTTCTAGCGACGTTTCCCTCGCTGGTCGCTCAAGACTGGAAGGTCGGGCCTCATTACTTGAGCCGGATGATGCGCGGAGAGCATCACCCCAACGTCCACGGCCGCATTTACCGCACCGAAGACCTGCAAGTGACTGTTGAGACGATTGAAGGCGTGCAAAGCGACGAGCTGCATGCTGTGATTGCCATTCTGGACTATGAAACCAACGAAGTGGTCGACATTCAGGAGGCCATTCGCATGCCTGTTCGAGCGCTCATTGAACGGGACGGGCTGGTCGCAGGACTGCACCTCAACTACAAGCCAACCGAGCCGCTCCTGCCAGGTATGTACCAGATGGAGTTAGCCATCCGTGACCGTAAGGCGGATACCACTTGGTTTGAACACTACCCGTTCATTCAGATGGAGCAATTGCCTCCCTGGCTTCAGAGCATCGAACAAATGGAGGCGGACTACATGGGCTTGTACGAGCCCGTTGATTGCGACCCAAGGGCGGTGGGGGCGTTTCGATACAACGAGGCGGGCGATGACTGGGTGCGGGTCAATGAGCCGGAGCCTACCTTCCAGTTCGGCGATTCCGTCATGGTAGTGGCGCCCGTCCTGACTCAGACCCAGCAAGACCCGAGTGGAGACGCGCACCTGTTTTGGGAATTTATCACATGGCGGGGTCCGAAGGGTTCGTCATACGTTCATGAAGCTGCTGGTTTCTATGAGATCGAATCGTACGCCAACCCGCCCCTTTATCTTGATCTAAGTTTTCCCAGAGATAGCGAGCCGGATCGCTACTTTGTGATCCTTCGCATCTTTGATGAGATCGCCATGGAGTGGTACGAATACGGACAAGAGCTGTTCATTATCGATTAACTAAAGATTATGCGCCATCTGTTTTCTCTGATCCTGGGGCTCCTTTGGGTCACCGCTTTCGCTCAGGAATGGGAGGTAGGCCCAGTTTACCTCGTCCGGGGCATTGAAGGCCACCCGCACCCAGTCTTCAACCAGGAGCTTTATGAGGGAGAGGAGTTCGTGGTCCATTTTGAGCGCATCGAAGGGGTCCAGACCGACACCTTATGGCTTGGGATGTTTCTCACCAAGCCAGATTCAGAGGAGGTGCTGCACGAATTCATGGACCGGCTCTCGGTTGCGGACCTCGCCGAGGTGGATGCCGAAGGAGAATTCATCAGCTTCTACTCTTCCTTGAACGTCGAGGTCCCGCCGGGAACTTATGACCTGAAGCTGGGCCTGATGAATCCCAAGTCGGGGGAGAAGTGGCTGGATGTTCGGCGCATCAATGTGCTGGGACAAGCACTGCCAACGCCAATATTCTCGATGAAACCAGAGGGTCCAGGTCTCTATCACCAAGCGGAATTCAGCCATAAGGGCGCGGGCATTTTTGGGTTCAACCCCATTACAGGGGACTTGATCTTGATGAAGGACAAGGCTGTGACCTTATCGGGATCTGATCGGGTGGAAATCGGCTTTATGGACATCGAACCACAAGGAACAGCGACCCAGACTGATGGTCGTGAGGTCTGGTACCTGAGCCACGTGATTGAGATCAAGGAGGCAACAACCGGTGAAGTGGCCTACACCCACTACCAAAGTCTGGGGTCTGTTTATCCCGAAAACAAAAGTGTGATCGCTACGCTGGAATTTGGGGCGAACAGCACGCCTGGGACCTACCTGGTGACCATTCGGGTCTTCGACGAGTTGTTCCTGAAATGGACCGAGTGCACCGCCACCGTCCACATTCCCGAACCTCGGAAACCGAATCCGAAAAAAGGAACGAACTAAGCACCCGCCCCACCTGTACCTACACTCGTGAAACGCACACTACTCTTTGGGCTTTGCCTACCGCTTTTTGGCTTGACGGCACAGGCCCAGGGCTGGGAAGTTGGACCCAGCCAATTGGTCCGCCAGGTGGAGGGCTTCGCCCATCCGATCCTTGATGGGATTGTCTATCACGACGAAAGCCTGGTCTATACCATTGACTACGTCAACAACTTGGGCCGCGGTCCAAAAGGCGAGGTGGACTTTCAGGCGGGCGTGTGGCTTGTCAGCGCCACGGGCGATACCCTTTTTGCTCAGAGCAACCTCTATGACCCCAAGGACATCCAACGCGAAGCCAAGGACGGCTTGCTGGAAGACTTGAGCCTTTCGCTGGAAACCGGTCGGAAGCTGTCGCCGGGGCGCTACCTGCTTTGCATCCGCTTGGTCGATGCCATTGCTGATACGGTGTGGTGGCGTGTGGTGGGATTTCAGGTAGTCTCCGGTCATCTGCCTCACACGAATGAGAAAAAGGGCCGGATGGGGCCCTACGAGAAGGGAGTCATGGAATACCTGCACTCGGCATTGTTTACCATCGACCCCGTAGATGGTTCGTGGGTCGAGGCCGAGGGCCGAACCATGCGTCGGGGCCCAGAAGTAGGGGTGGCCTTGCTGGAGGTGATTCCAATTGCGACCGACGCGATGGGGCTTTGCTACGTGACCATCGTTTGCCAAGTACAGAAAGAAAGCACGGGCGAAGCGGTCTACCGCTATGCTCGTACCGCCCGCAGCGAAGGGGTGGAAAATGGCGTTCTCGAGAATATGTACATCCATTTTGAGACCGCTGTGCTTCCGGCGGCCGATTATGTGATTTACTTTCAGGCCTTCGATGAACTGACCCACCAATGGGTCGAGTCGCGCCACACCCTAAGTTTACTTCCCTAATGCCCGCTGCTCCGAAACTCAAACTGGCCATCATTGCGCACGACGGAAAGAAGGCCGAAATGGTCGCGTTCCTAAAAGATCATTGGGATGCGCTGGATGGCGAGAAAATCATCGCGACAGGTACCACGGGCAAATTCGTCCAACAGGCGGGCCTCGACGTGGAGGCCAAACTTTCGGGCCCGATGGGGGGCGATGCGCAGATTGCTGCCATGGTCGCCGAGGGCGACGTGAAGATGGTCATCTTCTTCCGCGATCCCTTGGGCAAACACGCTCACGAGCCGGATGTGCAGATGCTCATGCGCCTCTGCGACCTTCATAATGTTCCATTGGCTACCAACCCTGCGGCCGCCAAGTACATGATCGACGGCCTGATTTCTCGCAAGGAAAAAGAAGCCGCGAAAGGCAAGTAACTGTCGGACGCCCGGCGCAAGGCGGTTGACTTTTCCTGCGAGTTTTTGAAACTTAAGGGGAGACAACTTGCCCATATGAAGAACTACGACACGATGGTGGAAGCCCTTTCCGGTCTGAAGGCCCGGGGCTATACGCTGGACTTTAATTTGACGGAAACCCGCCTGGAATGCCCAGGGGAGGGCTTAAAGCTGGACCCTCAGGAATTTGAGATCTCCGAGGTTCACCGCTTCGAGGGCGATAGTAATCCGGCGGATATGTCGGTGGTCTATGCCATCGAATCGAACCAAGGCCACAAGGGCTCGCTGGTGGCGGCCTTTGGCACCTACGCCGACACTGTGAGCGCAGAATTGCTCTCGAAGCTATCGGTTCACCACTAGGCGGGTGGGGGCAGGTCACCTACTGGCCGCTGCCCGTTTTGGAAGTCCGGGTAGAAAGATCGGCTGATTTTTGACCGTCTTCTTTGATATTAAATTTTGCTTTGCTCACCTTGTTCTAAGGAGAAGCAAAGGGATATAGTGATGAATGAGAGGCCACTCAACCAACAGGCGCTGACTGGCACTTTCATTTGCCCCAGTTGCCAGACACGCCAGTTGTTCGTGTGCCCCACAATGCGCCCAGTAATGGATGCTGCTTGGGCCATTCCGGCCAACATGCGGGTACGTTTCGAGGAAGAGAAAGTCCAATGTCAGCGCTGTGGATCGACCGAGCTTTTCGATCGTGTGGCCGATTTGCGTCCGCGTTTTGGGTTGGCCGAGGAACATGATTTTTCGCTGTTGCGTCTGCTGTGTGGCACTTCGCGTCGCCTGAACCACGGTAGCATCCCGACCGCTTCCCAAGCCCGCATTTCTGAGGTGTTCTATCAGGTGCGTTCGCGCCGACTGAGCGAAGAGGCGCTGAACGAGGAACTCATCTCACAAAGCCAGTTGGAAAAGACCCGCGAATTGTTTCTCAACAACTTCTCGCTTCATTTTTCACTTCAGCATCGTCTTCGCTTGCTAGAGGCGGCAGGGACGCTGGCCCGCAGCGAAACGAGCCAAATCCACTCGGCAAAGCGACTGGTACGCGTGCTGGGTAACCGCTTGGAGATCAAGCCCGATCGCGTGAAGCGCACACTCGTCCTTTTCGAGGCCCGGTAGGCGGAAAATTCCCATCGATGGGCGGACATGGCGTTGATCCAGTTGTTTTTTTTCTAACTTATTATGTGACTTTTTAATTTTTGCAATGCCCCACAGACGGCCTCCCTATCAACAACTGGTCACTGGCACCTTCCTGTGCCCGACCTGCGAGACGCGGCAGCTTTTCGTGAAGCCGAGCCTGAAGGCCGTCATGGAAGTCTCGTGGATGATCAAGCCGAAGTATGACGAGCCTGTTCTGATTTGCCAGCGATGCGAGGACCAAGTACCGACCAGTGAGGCCCGCCGTCCACGCTTTGGGGTGGACGAAGAGTACGACTTTTCAACCCTTCGCCTGCTTTGCGGGGTCAGTTACGTGCTGAACAATTTCTCGGTGCCCATCGCCTCGCAGCAGCGCATTCGTGCAGTCTTTGAAGCACACCGCGGACATAAGCTGCCCGAAGACCACTTGAGTGAAGAACTCATTCATCAAGTCCATTTGAACGGGCAGTGCGAACCGTGCCTTCGGGTCTTCTCGCTTCACTTTTCGGATGAGCATCGCGCCGACTTGGTGCGAGCCGCTGTTCAAGTAATCGACTCCGAAGGGGTGGATCGTCAGATGGCCTTGGCCCTCATCGAGAAGATTGGGCTGTGCCTCGACATCTCGGCCCCTGTGGTCAAGCGGGCTTTGGGTGCGCTGGGCCAAAGTGCCTGAGGGTTTTTGCAACTAGATCAACCTGTGCAAATCGTTGTCCTGAATAATTATACTGAACGGTCGGTACAGTTTGTGGATAAGTTCCCTGGGCCTGCGGGCCCGTAGCCGTAACTTTAAGGTATGGCTGAAGTGAAGGAGACCAGATATACCGAAGCGGAGATCCGCTCGCTCGATTGGAAGGAGCACATCCGCATGCGCCCGGGCATGTACATCGGCAAGCTGGGCGACGGCACGGCGGCCGACGACGGCATCTACGTGCTGGTCAAGGAGATCGTCGACAACTCGATCGACGAACACATGATGGGCCACGGCAAGACCATCGAGATTACTGTCGAAGAGCGCCGCGTCGAAGTCCGCGACTTTGGCCGGGGCATCCCGCTAGGCAAAGTGATCGACTGCGTCTCGAAGATCAACACGGGGGGGAAGTACGACTCCACTGCGTTCCAGAAATCGGTCGGCCTCAACGGGGTCGGCACCAAGGCGGTCAACGCACTGTCGGGTAAGTTCCTCGTCCAGTCAATTCGCGAGGGGGAAACCAAGGTGGCCGAGTTCGAAAAGGGCGAGCTGACGGCGGAGCACAAACTAACCAAGACAGAGGATCGCAACGGGACACGCATCGTCTTCGAGCCGGACCCGACCGTTTTCAAGAACTACCGCTTCCAGCCCGCGTTCCTTGAAGAGCAGATCCGCCACTACGCCGACCTGAACGCGGGCCTGACCATTGTATTTAACGGCCAGAAGTTCCGCTCGGAGAACGGCCTGCGCGACTTGATGGAACGCAAGACTGACGAGGAGCAACGCCGCTACCCGATCATCCACCTGAAGGGCGACGACATTGAAGTGGCCCTGACCCACGGCAACCAGTACGGCGAGGACTACTACTCGTTTGTCAACGGCCAGTACACCACCCAAGGCGGCACCCACCTTTCGGCCTTCCGCGAGGCGATTGTCAAGTGCGTGCGCGAGTTCTATAAGAAGGACTTCGACCCCTCGGACGTGCGCTCGTCGATTGCGGCGGCGGTGGCCGTCCGCGTCCAGGAACCTGTCTTCGAATCGCAGACCAAAACCAAACTCGGCTCGACCCACATGGCCCCCGATGGGGTGACGGTGCGGACCTTCCTCTCCGACTTCATTGGCCGCTCGCTTGACAACTACCTGCACCAAAACCCCGCGACTGCTGAGGCCCTGCTCAAGCGCATCCAGCAATCCGAGCGCGAGCGCAAGGAGATCGCCGGCATCAAGAAGCTGGCCAACGACCGCGCGAAGAAGGCGGCCGTTCACAACAAAAAACTGCGCGATTGCCGCCTGCACCGCGGGGACAAAGACGAACGCGAGAACGTCACCACCCTGTTCATCACCGAGGGCGACTCGGCCTCCGGCTCGATCACCAAGGCCCGCGACGTGCAGACCCAAGCGGTTTTCTCGCTGCGCGGCAAGCCGCTCAACTGCTTCGGCTTGACGAAGAAAGTGGTCTACGAGAACGAGGAGTTCAACCTGCTGCAACACGCCCTGCAAATCGAGGACGGCTTGGAGAACCTGCGCTACGAGCGCATCGTGGTCGCCACCGATGCCGACGTAGATGGCATGCACATCCGCCTATTACTCCTAACCTTCTTCCTGCAATTCTTCCCCGACCTGGTGCGCTCCAAGCACGTCTACATTCTGGAAACGCCGCTGTTCCGCGTGCGCACGAAGGTCAAGACGATCTATTGTTACAGCGAGGAGGAGAAGCAGCGGGCGATGGCCGAGCTCGGCCAGAAGTCCGAGATCACGCGCTTCAAAGGGCTGGGCGAGATCAGCCCCGACGAGTTTGGGGCGTTCATCGGCGAGGACATCCGCCTGGAGCCCGTCTACCTGCCCGATGCGGTGAAGATCAAGGACGTGCTGACCTATTACATGGGTAAGAACACCCCCGACCGCCAGCAGCACATCATCGAGAACCTGCGCATCGAGGAGAACGAGTTGGAAGGCGCCGTGGTCGCCGGGGCGGACGTCGAAGAAGTCGAAGAGGCGTGAGTGATCGGCAAGTCAAAGCCGCGTTCCTGACGGCGATGTTGGGGGAGGCGACCGCCAACCTGAGCGCCATCTTCTATGACTTTCGTGGGGCCTTTCCCACGGTGTCGTTTTGCTATTTCGCGCCCACCAGCGAGGAGGACGAGCTATCGGCCAGCCTGATCGTCCAGGAACTCGAAAAGCTCCTGGACATCGAAAAGATCAAACGCGAGCTTCTGGTGGAACCCAACCCCTTAGCCAACCATCCCCAGGCGCAGTTTGCTTTCTTGAGGTTGGAGGGAACAGAATGATATGAAAAAGAGGTATTGGCTTTTCGGGCTCGCTTTGATTCTGTGGGGTTGTTTGTGTTGGTGGCTTATTCACGAAAGCTACTACGCAGAATATGATGAGAACATCGGACTCGTGATAGGAGCGTTCTTGCTTTCACTGATTCCGATTGTCGTTCTTCCAGTTTTATGGTTCGCTTCCAGACCTCTTTTCAAGAGAAATCAGTGGGTTATTTTGTTCTGGTTCTTGACCTGTTCACCCATCACTCTTTTTCTGGTATTAGACAACTGGCTTTATACCGGAGGTGCTGTTATGGAAACACATTATGATCCTGAGAGCCATCGAAGTACTACGATATATTACCGTGATTCAGGTCCCGATACGGTCATTACTTACCATAACGAGCAGGAGTAGCTACCTTGCCTCTACCCCCAACCCTCCTGATAAGGAGGGGAGCTATGGGAGCCCCCTTTGTCAAGGGGGCGGCCAACCGCGAAGTGGTTGGCGGGGGTTGTCATCCGAGCAGTTAAGTTGAGGGAGAAGGCTTCGAGTGACCGCCGCCCGGACAACCCCCTGTGCTTCGCTGACGCTCCGCACTTCCCCCTTAACAAAGGGGGAGTTATCGTACTTCCACCACCGAAAACTCCGCCCAGTTGTTGTTGGGGAAAGTAAAGAGGGTGCGGTAGGAGAGCAGGTCGAGGGCCGGAAGGTCCTGATCCTCGACCAAATAGAGCAGGGAGTTGTCCATGAAATCGGTGCGCTTGCCTAGGACTTGGCGGCTTTCCAGGCTGTAATAGAAGGCGGTGCGGTGGCTCAATTCCCCTTTGTAGGTGACGGCCATTCGTCCATCGAGAACTTCCACCAAGTCATGGGCCACTTGCTTCTCGATCGAGGCTTTGTCGGTCGGCAGGGCCCGCAGCGGGAGCACGACCGCGTCGAAGACTACCCGGCTAGCCAAAACCGCGATCAGGATAAGCAGGAGCCGTTGCTTGGGCCAACGCCGCCCCCACCCCACCATCACCGCAGCCCGCAAGCCGCACAGCCCCAGGATCAGGAAGTTGGTCTTTGAGATGCCTTCGGTGGCTTCGTTGGTCAAGAGCAGCGCGCCGATCAGGCCGCCAAGCCCCACGCCCAGAATCACGACGAGTGACAGGACTTCGAGTGCGCGCCGCCGCCAGTCGGGGGTTTCCTCCAAAGCCCGGTCGGCTAAGAAAGCGAGCCCGCCGAGTAGCAAAGCACTGAGGGGAAAGAGGTAGCGCTCGCGGGCTTCGGGAGAGAGCCAGTAGAGCGGGAAGTTGGCGCAGAAGACCAGGAGCCCGAAAGTGACGTATCGGTTCTCTAACAGGCGGACGTGGGTGCCTTTCTTGAGAGCCAGAAGCAGGAACACGGTGCCAGGCATCAAGCTAATGGCCAGAAGAAAAGGGAAAGAAAGAAAGTGTTCGATTAGCTCAGCCCCGGTGTGGGCGTGGGCAGTGCGGTCGCTGGCTTCGTGCCAGAGGTTGTTGAGTAGGTCAGTGAGTTCTGCGCGCCCCGAATAGACCCAGAGGTAGCCGCCGACCAGGCCAGCGAGCACAGCAAGTCCAGCCAAGTGCGCCGGGTGGAACAGCCGCTTGATCTGGCGCGCCCAGAGCAGGTAGGTCAAAAGTGTAATTCCCTGGAAGGCGAAGGCGGGTAGGCCTTTGGTCATCGTCGCCAGAGCGCAGAGCAGGTAGGTAATCAAGTAGAACAACCACCACTGTCGTTTCTCGCCGAAATGGAAAATGGCCAGAATCTGGGCGAGGACCAGAAGGCCGAAGAACAAGTCAATCTCGCCGAGGGCAGAAAAGAAGAAGAAGACCTCTTTGCCAGTCACGAAAAGCAGCGCCGAAAACAACCCAAAGCGCGCAGAGACATAACGCCTTCCTGCCCAGAACAACAGAAGGCCCATGCCCAGCAAACTCAGGGCCGAGCTGAGCCGAAGTGCAAACTCGTTCCAACCAAAGGCGCTCGCCATGCCGAGCTGGACCCAATTGAACAGCGGGGGCTTGTTGTGGTACGGCAGGCCGAAGCTATGGGGCACGATGTAGTCACCCGAAAGGGCCATCTCTAGGGCAACCAGAGCCCGGCGGGGTTCCTCCATCCATAGGGCGGGCAGACCCAGATTCCAAAACAGGCCAAGCATCAACAGGCCCAAGGCCCACAGGCCCAGCGAGCCATCGCGTGGGGAGAGGGTGCGGCGCGTCACGATGGGAAAACCCCTAGCGTTTTGGCTTAAGTTCCCCCTTCAGGAAAAGCTTGTAATCGTTGCAGTCCATGGTGCCGTCGGGGTTGCCGTAAGGGCAGGTCTGGTAGATTTCGCCCACCGCGCCCCGGCGGATCACAACGCCATCGCCGCCGCAGACCGGGCAAAGCACTTTGGGCTTCCCGTTGCAAGGCTCGTCGAGCGGATCGTGTTCAGTGTGGACTTCTTCTTCCGGCTGGCCGGGGGGGTGGAATAGGTCGTGGTACTTTGTATCGAGGCTGTCGAGCAGGCGGATCGCCTCGGGACTGTCGGGGCCGCTGGAGTCGGTGAGGAGCAGGTAGGCCCGAAGGAATTTGCGAGCCGGTACGGGGTGCTCGGTATGGTACAGGCTCTTGCCGAAGTGAAAAGTCAGGCCATCGGGCATCACATGGCCCGTGGCAAGTAGGTTGGTGAAGGCCAGGTTCGCCGCTTCGTACTCGGCGGAGTCGACCAGTTGTTTGCCGTCCTTATAGGCAACCACGACGGTGGAATCGAGCGCAAAGGGCGGGCGTTCGGTCTTTTGCGCCCTAAGGGTCGCACACACAAAGAACAGGAGCAAAAGAAGGGACAGGCGCATGGCTGGCTAAGATCGAACAATCAGCGAAAGAACGCTTGCTGGGGTATCAGGATTGTCACTGGTAATGGTTAATACACCTGCACACTCACCAAGCTACATTGCCCAATGGCGTTGTAATCGACCACGACGGCCTTGGCGATGGTCGTTGCGTCGCCGCACAGGGGGCCAGGCTCGAGGAAAAAGACGTGGCGCTTTTTGTTGCGGTCGACGATGTTCACCTGGTCGGGCTGACCCAAGAGGTCGAGCACTTCGTTTTCGGTGCGGCCGATCAAATCTTCTTGGCGTTCCTCCAACGCCGCGCGCAGTTTCAAGCGTTCGCCCGAACAGCCCTGGCGGTCGTTCTCCCAGGTTTCGGTCGGGAAATCGCGCCAAGCACCGCTCTGGGGCGGGTCGCAGGCCAACAGCGAAAGGAGCGGAAGGGAAAGAAGTAGGGGTAGGACGCGCATCGTGTGGATAACTCCCAGGGTGGGCTGGGGGTTCTTAGCTGCGGAGTTCGGCCCATTTTTCCGAATTTGCAAGGACTGCCATGAGCGATTCCACGCACCCCAACGGCAAACCGAACCCAGACAACGCCCAGACCGACAAGCCTGCCCAGCGCGAAGGCGTGAAGGTTCGCCCGCTGTCGGACCTCTACGAACAGTGGTTCCTGGAGTATGCCTCCTATGTCATTTTGGAGCGGGCGGTGCCCGATCTGGCCGATGGGCTGAAGCCCGTGCAGCGGCGCATTCTGCATGCGATGCGCGAAATGCACGATGGGCGCTACCACAAGGTGGCCAACATCATTGGGCAGACCATGCAGTATCACCCCCACGGGGATGCGGCCATTGGCGATGCTTTGGTGGGGCTTGGTCAGAAGGACCTGTTGATCGATACCCAAGGAAACTGGGGCGACATCCGCACGGGAGATAGCGCAGCGGCCCCGCGGTACATCGAAGCGCGTTTGACGCCCTTCGCCTTGGAGGTCGCCTTCAACCCACAGACCACCGAGTGGCAAGCGAGTTATGACGGGCGAAAGAAGGAGCCTGTTTCGCTGCCGATGAAGTTTCCCCTCGTCCTGGCGCAAGGGGCGGAGGGGATTGCCGTTGGGCTCGCGACGAAGATTTTGCCCCACAACTTTTGCGAGTTGATCGAGGCTTCGATTGCTCATTTGAAGGGAAAGAAGTTCAACCTGTTGCCCGACTTCCCGACGGGGGGCATGGCCGATTGCGAGAACTACAACGAGGGCCTGCGCGGCGGGCGGATTAGGCTGCGTGCCCAAATCGAGGAAGTCGATAAGAAGTACCTCGCGATCCGCGAGATTCCGTTTGGAACGACGACCACTTCACTGATCGATTCGATCCTAAAAGCGAACGACCAAGGAAAGCTGAAGGTCAAAAAAGTGGTCGATAACACGGCCCAGGACGTGGAAATCCTCATCGAACTGCCGTCGGGCATTTCGCCTTCGGTGACCATCGATGCGCTGTATGCCTTCACGGATTGTGAGGTGTCGATCAGCCCGAACTGTTGTGTGATTTCCCACGGGCGGCCCGAGTTTCTTTCGGTCAACGAGATGCTCAAGCGGACCGTCGAGCGGACCCAAGACCTCTTGGAGCAGGAGCTGCGCATCCGCCAAGGCGAGCTGAAAGAGAAGATCTTGTTCGGGTCGCTGGAGAAGATTTTTATCGAGGAGCGCATTTACCGCCGCATCGAGGAATGCGAAACCTGGGCCGAGGTGATTTCCACCATTGATAAGGGGTTGGAGCCTTTTAAGGCGCAGTTCTATCGGACGATCACCGAGGAGGACATCCTGCGTCTGACCGAGATCAAGATCAAGCGCATCTCGAAGTTCGACGCCTTTCAGGCGGACGAGCGCATGCGGAAGCTTTCCGAAGAGCTGGCCGAGGTGGAACATCACCTGGAGA
>CAYGKP010000016.1:0-442 GCA_964350605.1 uncultured Cytophagales bacterium | reverse complement strand
GATTACACCATTGCGTACTACCAGAGTCTCTTGGATCGCTACGGTAAGGGCAAAGAGCGGAAGACCATTTTGCGAAGCTTTGAAACCATTCAAGTACAGGCGGTTGCGCAAGCGAACCAAAAGCTGTACGTGAACCGGGCTGATGGCTTTGTAGGTACGGGTCTGAAGAAGGACGAGTACATCGGTGACTGCTCGGACCTGGATGAGATCATTGTGATCCGTGAAGATGGTGTGGCCATTGTCAGCAAGGTAGCCGACAAGACCTTTTTCGGGAAAGGCATCCTGCATGCAGGCGTGTTCCAGCGCGGCGATGATCGCTTGGTCTTCAACTTGGCCTACCGCGATGGCAAGTCGGGGACGAGCTATGTGAAACGTTTCAACATGGGTGGCGTGACGCGAGATAAGGAGTACGTGGTGGCCTCCGATGCGAAGGGATCGAAAG
>CAYGKP010000015.1:0-22842 GCA_964350605.1 uncultured Cytophagales bacterium | reverse complement strand
TTTCGGTTATGCGCGCCAGGACCGAAAGGACAAGCCCCGCGTCAGCATTGCTGCGAAGCTGGTGGCCAATTTGCTTTCGGCGGCGGGTGCGGATCGGGTGATGACCTGCGATTTGCACGCCGACCAGATTCAAGGCTTTTTCGATGTACCGGTCGACCATTTGGACGGCGCTTCGGTGCTGGTGCCCTATGTGCAGTCGCTGGGCCTCGACAATTTGGTGATCGCCTCGCCCGATGTGGGAGGTGTGAAGCGGGCCCGGGGCTACGCGAAAATTTTAGGGGCCGAGCTGGTGATTTGCGACAAGCATCGCAAGCGGGCCAACCAAATCGAATCAATGCAATTGATCGGGGACGTGGAGGGTGCCAATGTGGTGCTCATCGACGACCTGATTGATACGGGGGGGACGCTTGCACGCGCCGCCGAACTCATTCGGGAGAAAGGTGCCTTGAGCGTTCGCGCGATTGCTACGCACCCCATCCTCTCGGGGAATGCTTACGAGACCCTCGAGAAAAGCGTTTTGGAAGAGGTAGTGGTCACCAACACCATCCCCTTGCGCCAAGACCTTGAGAAAATCAAAGTGTTGAACCTCGGTCCGCTGTTTGCCAAAGCAGTGCGCCGCATTCACGATTACGAATCCATTAGTTCGCTCTTTATCCAAGCGTAGATCCAAGCCCAAAGGCCATGAGAACAGTTGAAATCGTCGGATTTAACCGACACAACCTCGGCAAAGCCGAAACCAAGCGACTGCGTCGCGAAGCCCAAGTCCCTTGCGTCCTGTACGGATCGGACCGCGAGCCGCTTCATTTCTACACCCCCGCGATCCTGTTTCGTGACTTGATCTACACCCCGGAGGCTGCCTTCGTAGCACTCAACGTAGAAGGCATGGAGGTACGCGCGATGTTGAAAGATGCCCAGTTCCACCCCGTCAGCGAGATGATCCTGCACGCCGACTTCATGGCCATCGAAGGCGACAGCCCCGTGGTCATGGAGATTCCCGTTCGCACCGAAGGCACTTCGCCTGGTGTGGTCAAAGGGGGGAGTGTCTTTATCAAGCAGCGTCGCTTGAAAGTAAAAGCCACGCCTTCGAAGATGCCGCAGTACGTAGCGGTGAGCGTAGCTGGCCTTGATCTGGGCAAGAGCCTTCGGGTTCGCTCCATTGCCACTGATGGATTCGAAATCCTGAACCAGCCTGCGGAAGCCGTTGTGACGGTGACCATCCCACGTGCCCTGCGTTCGCGCACTTCGGCTGCCGAAGCTGAAGTCGAGGAAGGCGAAGCGGAAGAAGCTGCCACTGAGGCCGCCGAATAGTCGAGCCGCTTTATCACTGAAACCCCGCGGTCGTTTTGTTCGGCTGCGGGGTTTTGTTGTTTTGTAGCCAGAATGAACTACCTGATCGTCGGCCTGGGCAACCCGGGGCCCAAGTATGAACTGACCCGCCACAACGCGGGCTTTTTGGTGTTGGACGAACTGGCCCAGCGCGGCGAGGCAACGTTCGCGACCGAACGCCACGGCGAGGTTTGTGTCGTCAGCCACCGGGGGCGGAAGCTGCACCTTCTGAAGCCTTCGACGTTCATGAACCTCTCGGGCAAGGCGGTGTCCTACTGGATGCAGCAAATCAAGGTGCCGCTCGATCGGTTGCTTATCATCACTGACGATGTGGCGTTGCCGTACGGCAAGCTGCGCCTGCGACCTAAGGGTTCAAACGGAGGCCACAACGGCCTGGGCCACATCCAGGAAATCGTGGGGACCGATGCCTATCCGCGCCTACGCTTTGGGGTAGGGGGTGATTTCCCGAAAGGGGCGCAGGTTGACTACGTGCTCGGTCGCTTCAGCGAAACGGAGATGGCGGACCTGGATGCCCATTTGAAGCGCGCCGCTGACTGCGTTCAAGCCTTCAGTTTCGAAGGGCTGGCGCGGGCGATGAATACCTACAATTAATCGGGACTAGCCTTAGAGAAATCAACGTATGGTTGCGCCGCTGCCCAGGCCCGGTTCGGGCGAGACGAACCGCAGCGTACCGCTCTCGTCCTCAGCCATCAAGATCATGCCTTCCGAGAGGATGCCCATCAACTTGCGGGGCTCGAGGTTGCAGAGCACTGAGACTTGTTTCCCGATCACGTCCTCGGGTTTGTAGTGCTCCGCGATGCCGCTGACAATCGTGCGAATTTCGTTCCCGATTTCCACTTCCAGTTTCAGTAGTTTTTTTGATTTCTCGACCGCTTCGGCGGTTTTGATCAGGCCGACGCGCAGCTTGAGCTTCGTGAAGTCCTCGAATTCGATGGTGGGTTCCATTTCGATCGATGGGGTTTTGCTTGCTTTCAGTTTGGTGACTTGGGCTTCCACTAGTTCGTCCTCGATTTTCTCGAAAAGGAGCTTCGCCTCACCAATCGGGTTTCCGGCGACAATCAAGGATCGGCCCGCGGCGGCCCACGGTTGGGGCGGGAGGCCACCCAACATCTCGCGAAGCTTGACAGCGGTGAAGGGCAGGAAGGGTTCCATCAACGTGGCGAGCGAGGCGCAGCACTGAATGGCATGGTGGAGCACCGTGCCCACGCGGGCCATGTCGGTTTTCGCCAGGTGCCAGGGCTCGGTATCGGCCAGGTATTTGTTGCCCGCACGGGCCACGTCGATTAGGTGGGCGAGGGCTTCGCGGAAGCGGTATGCCTCGATGGATTGGCCAATCTTCTCGGGTGCCATTTCGAGGACCGCGAGCAGGTCTTTTTCCGGGTCGAAGCTGGGCCCCGCTTCGGGTACTTTACCGTCGAAGAACTTGTGGGTCAACACCAAGGTGCGGTTCACGAAGTTGCCCAGTATGGCCACGAGCTCCGAGTTGTTGCGCTGTTGGAAGTCCTTCCAGGTGAAGTCGTTGTCCTTGGTTTCGGGCAGATTGGCGCAAAGCACGTAGCGCAGCACATCCTGTTTGTCGGGTATCTCTTCGAGGTACTCATGCAACCACACCGCCCAGTTGCGCGAGGTCGAAAATTTGTCGCCTTCCAGGTTCAAAAACTCATTGGCGGGCACATTCTCGGGCAAGATGAATTCCCCATGCGCGTGGAGCATCACCGGGAAGATGATGCAGTGGAACACGATGTTGTCCTTCCCAATGAAATGGATGAGCTGGGTGTCCTTGTCTTTCCACCAAGGTTCCCAATCCAAGCCCTCGCGCGCGGCCCAATCCTTGGTCGCCGAGATGTAGCCAATCGGCGCATCGAACCAGACGTAGAGGACCTTACCTTCTGCGCCTTCCAGGGGTACGGGCACGCCATAGTCCAAGTCGCGGGTCATGGCGCGGGCATGCAGCCCCCCTTCGATCCACGACTTACATTGGCCGTAGACATTGGTCTTCCAGTCGGACTTGTGTCCCATTAAGATCCAGTCGCTGAGGAACTTCTCATACTTGCCCAGTGGCAGGTACCAGTGCGTGGTCTCCTTCTTGATCGGCGCGGCGCCCGACAGCATCGAGCGGGGGTCCTTCAACTCTTCTGGGCTTAAGGACGAGCCACAGTTTTCGCATTGGTCCCCGTAGGCGTTCGGATTGCTGCAGGTCGGGCAGGTGCCCTGGATGTAGCGGTCGGCGAGAAATTGATTCGCTTCGGGGTCGAAGTATTGCTCGGAGGTCTTTTCCTCGAAGATGCCCTTCTCGTGCAGGTTCAAAAAGAAATCCTGCGAGGTCTTGGCATGCTCGGGCTTCGAGGTGCGCGAATAGATGTCCAGACTGATGCCCAGTTGTTCGAGCGAGCCCTTGATTTTTCCGTGGTACCGATCGACGATCTCTTGCGGCGGTACGCCCTCTTTACGGGCTTGCAGGGCGATGGGCACCCCGTGTTCGTCGGAACCACCCACCAGAAGCACCTCATGGCCGCTGGCCCGCAGGTAGCGCGCGTAGATGTCGGCAGGAATGTAGACCCCCGCCACGTGGCCCAAATGGAGTGGGCCGTTGGCGTAGGGCAGGGCAGTAGTAAGGGTATAACGCTTGGGTGCGGCCATGGCGCGAAACTACGGCAAACTTTCGTGGTCCGCCGGAGCGAGATCTTTTTGCGATGGTAACGCAAAGAAAACGTTGGAAACTTTCAAACTCTCAAGAGTTCCCTTAGTTTCGCCTTCTCTTTATGACTCCTCCCGCTTCACCTGCCGATACCCAAGGGCGCATCCTCGAGCATGCGCTGGGTTTGTTCCTCCGCTACGGCGCGAAGGCGGTGACGATGGACATGCTCGCCTCCGAGTTGGGCATCTCGAAAAAGACCATCTACCAATATTACCCCGACAAGGACGCCTTGGTTCTCGCGGGGTGTCAATTTCACATCGAGCACCGGGATTGCTTGATGCACGAGACGACTTCGAAGATCGAAGATCCCCTGGAGGAGTTCATGGAAGTATCGCGCCAATTGCGCCAACAGATTCAGGGCATGAACCCCACGCTGCTGTTCGACCTCAAACGGTTTTACCCGGCAGCATGGGCCGAAGTTGAACGCCACAAGCAAGAGGACGTCAAGGGATACATCCTTAGCAATTTTGAACGGGGCATTGCCGCGGGCTACTATCGCCCGGACTTTGATCAACGGGTCCTCATGACCCTAAAGATGGAACAGTATACGATGGCTCTCGATCCGACGCTGTTTCCCCCAAATCACTTTCTGGTCGGCGACGTGTTCGACGCCCTAACCGACCATTTCATTCGCGGCATCCTGACCCCCAAGGGCTGCGAATGGTACGACAAACTTCTCCAAGCCGCTTCTTCTTCTCCCCAATCATGAACCAGCTTTCTCGTTTCCTTCTTCTGTTACTGCTGGCACCTGGCGCGCCACTCTGGGCGCAGGACAGCACTTCGGCTTACAGCTTGCAGCAGTGCATTGATTATGGCCTCCAGCATCAAGCCTCGCTCAAAGAGTCGCAGCTGCTCGATCGCCAAGCGGGGAATGACATCGGCGAGGCCCGCGCACCGGGTTTGCCACAGATCAACGGCCATGCCGAGATCATCGACAACATCAACATCCAGCAGCAGTTTTTGCCCGCGAATGCTTTTGACCCAAGTGCACCGAGTAGTTTGATCGTGCCGATTGCTTTCGGGGTACAGTACCAAGGAAACGCCTATTTGGAGGCAAGCCAGATGCTCTTCAATGGGAACTACTTCATTGGCCTGAAAGCCGCGAAGACCTACCGCGAATTGACCCAAAAGCAACTGGCCACCGCCAAAGAGGACGTGGCAGCGAACATCAGCAAGGCCTACTACGGCGTGCTGATTAATGAATCGCGCATTGACTTGACCGAAGCGAACCTCACGCGCATTGACTCGTTGCTCCGCGAAACGCGGGCGATGTACGAAGCGGGCTTCGCCGAGAAGATCGACGTGCAGCGCATCCAGATTGCCTACAACAACCAGTTGACCGAGCGGGACCGCACCCTGCGGGCGATCGAGTTGAGCTATGCACTCCTCAAGTTCCAGATGGGCATGCCCCAAGGGGATGAGATCAAGGTTGCTGGCGATTTGGAGTCAGCGCTCTCGGACGTGGATTCCGCGAACGTGACTGCCGAGTACGAGAACCGCTCGGAGTACCAAAGCCTGATGACCCAGCGCGAATTGGCCGAGCTTTCGATCAAGAACGAAAACGTCAATTACCTCCCACGCCTCAACCTGTTTGGCCGCTTTGGCTACAACACCGGGGCCAACGAACTGGGCGATGTTTTTTCAGGTACGTGGCAGGACTATGCCTTAATTGGCCTCAGCCTGGATGTGCCCATCTTCGACGGCTTGGGCAAGAAGTATCGCGTCCAAACTGCCCGCATCGAGGTGCAGCGCATCGAGAACCAGATGGAGCTGCTGGAAAACAACATCGACCTCCAGACCACCCAAGCGCGCATCAACTTGCTGAACAGTGCCCAGACCCTGGCAGTGCAGCGCGAGAATGTCGAACTGGCCACCGAGGTGTACGACATCAGCCGCATCAAATACCAGGAAGGCCTGGGTTCCAACTTCGAGGTAGTCGAAGCCGAAAGCGACCTGACGGGCGCCGAGCTGAACTACTACGCCGCCATCTACGACGTACTGATTGCTGACATCGACCTGAAGCGCGCCCGTGGCGAGCTGAAAGCCGACTAGCCCTGATCTACCACAACCACCTTCTCTACCCACAACCTCCCCGTTTCTCATGCGTACCCGACTCACCCTTCCGCTGCTGCTCCTGATCGCCACTGCGATGGGCGTGGCTTCTTGCTCCGAGGCTCCCGCCGATGAACTGACAGCACTTCACGCCAAAGTGGATTCACTCAAGCTGGCGCGCGAGGACCTGAACGACCAAATCGCGGCCCTTGAAGCCCAGATTCTGGAGATTGATCCAGAGGCTGCCCTGAACCGCAAACAGGTGGAGGTCTTTACGCCCACTCCTGGTGAGTTCCGCGCCACGTTTGCCGCCCAAGGCGAAGTGGCTTCGGACAAAAACGTCCTGATGATGAGCGAGTACATGGGCGTGGTTTCGAAAGTCTACGTCAAGGAGGGCCAGCGGGTCAGCCAAGGCCAGACGCTCATCTCGCTGACAAGTGAAGATGTGGGGGCGCAGGTCTCGCAACTGAAAGCACAGCTCGACTTGGCCCAAGCGGTCTTCGAGCGTCAGGAACGCCTTTGGAAACAGAACATCGGCACCGAGCTGCAGTTCCTGCAAGCCAAGGCCAACCGCGACCAAGCCCAGAGCGCCCTGCGCGCCACCCAAGCCCAGCAAGGCAAGTCGGTGATTCGGGCGCCGTTCTCGGGGACGGTGGATGACATCGTGGCCAAAGAAGGCGAGATGGCGGGCATTGGTGCGCCGCTTGTTCGGGTGGTCAACCTCTCGAATGTCTACATCGAGGCACAAGTGTCGGAAGACTACCTGGGCCGCATCAAGGTGGGCGACAGCGTAACCGTTGAAGTGCCCAGTGCCGGGCAATCGTTTCGCGCGAAGGCGACCCAAGTGGGGCAATACATCGACCCTACGAACCGCACCTTCAAAGTGCGCGCCGACCTGCCCAAAGGCGTCAGCCTCAAGCCGAACCAGATTGCGACCATGCAATTGACGACCCTGGAAGTTGACTCCGCCTTCTCGGTGCCCGAGAAGTATGTGTTGGCCGATGACCTGGGCGAGTACGTCTATCTGGTCAAGAAAGAGGGTGGCGCGATGGTCACCGAGAAACGCTACCTGAAAACGGGCCCAACCGACGCAATGGGCAACGTGCTGGTGCTTGACGGATTGAAGGGTGGCGAGAAAGTCGTGCTCAAAGGCGGCAGCAAAGTGGTGGCCGGCGAGCAAGTGAACGTCGTCCAATAGTAACCAGCCGACGCGGCAGAAATCCCCTCCATCATGGCTGAGAAAAAATCCAAAGAAAAAGAGTTCGGCATCTCGTCCTGGTCGTTGCGCAACCGCACGACCGTGATGTTCCTCTCCTTCATCCTGCTCGTTTTCGGGATCACCGCCTATCAGAATTCGGCCAAAGAGGCCTTTCCTGAAATCGCGATCCCGACCATCTACGTGGGCACGGCCTATCCGGGCTATTCGCCCCTGGACGTGGAGGAGGACATCACAAAGCCCATTGAGAAGGAGATCAAATCGATCACCGGCATCGACAACGTGAAGTCCGTTTCGGTACCTGGGTATTCGACGATCGTCATCGAGTTTGAACAGGACGTGAACGTCAACGTCGCGCTCCAAGACGTCAAGGACGCGGTCGACAAAGCGAAGAGCGAATTACCGCTGGACGATTTGCCTTCCGACCCAAACGTGTTCGAGCTGAACTTCGCGGAGTTCCCGATCATGAACATCAACCTCTCGGGGAACTACTCTCTTGACAAGCTCAAAGAGTACGGGGAGTACCTGGAAGATGAGCTTGAGGGTCTGGCTGAGGTCTCGAAAGTCGACATCCGTGGGGTGACCGAGAAGGAGCTGAAAGTCGAGCTGAACCGCTTTAAGATGGAGGCTATGCAGGTCTCGTTCGACGATGTGTCGAACGCGATTGCGAACGAGAACGCCTCGGTTTCGATGGGCGAGGTGAACATCAACGGCTTCCGCCGTTCGATGCGCGTGGACGGAAAGTTCCGCGAACCCCGCGAGTTGCTGGACATCATCGTCAAGAGCGAGGACAGCAAAGAAATCCGCCTTCGCGACGTAGCCGATACGGTCGCCTTCGAATTCAAGGAGCGCGAAAGCTATGCGCGTCTGAACGGCAAGCCGGTTGTGATGGTCGATGTGGTGAAACGTAGTGGATCCAACCAGTTGGATGCGGCGGCGAAAGCCTATGCGATTGTCGAAAAAGCCCGCGAGGAGATTTTCCCCGCCGACCTCGAGATCGCTTATACGAACGATACCTCAATCGACATTAAGAACAACATCTCGAACCTCGAGAACTCGATCATTTCTGGGGTCATCCTGGTAGTCCTGGTCCTAATGTTCTTCATGGGCTCGCGCAACGCCTCGTTTGTTGGGGTGGCCATCCCGCTCTCGATGTTCATCTCGTTTGTGGTCCTCGGTGCCATGGGCATCACCATCAACATGATGGTGCAGTATGCCTTGATTATGGCCCTGGGAATGCTGGTGGATAACGCCATCGTGGTGATCGAGAACACCTACCGCTTGATGGATGAGGAAGGGCTGACAGCCATTCAAGCCGCACGTCGCGGCGTGGCAGAAGTCGCCTGGCCGATCATCGCCTCGACGGCGACGACCTTGGCTGCCTTCATTCCGCTGGCCATGTGGCCGGGCATCATGGGCGAGTTCATGCAGTACCTGCCCATCACGCTGATCATCGTGTTGTCTTCTTCGCTCTTCGTGGGCCTGGTAGTTAACCCTGTGCTCGCGGGCATTTTCATGAAAACGGGGGCACCGACGCGCTGGTCGAAGAAGCGCTTGCTCATCGTCTGCGGAGTATTGGTACTGCTCGGCTTCGCGGCCTACCTCTTCTGGTTCATCGCGCTGATCATTCTGCTGAACTACTTCGTTCTCAGCAAGATCGCCGAGTGGTTCCAAGGCAAAGGCATGCCGCGCCTCGAGAACTTCTATCGCGGATTCTTGAGCGGTGCATTGTCGCGTCGCAAGCCGTACGTCTACTTCTTCGGAACGATCCTCGGCCTCATTCTGGTGATGATGCTCTTCAGTGTGTTCACGCCCAAGGTGCTCTTCTTCCCCGAGACCGAGCCGAAGTATGTGAACATCTACATCGAGCAAAAGCTGGGTACCGACATCGAGGAGACCAATAAGTTCACCCTCGAGATGGAGGACAAGCTGAATGGCTGGCTTTCGGACCGGAGCGGCATCGTGGAATCGATGATCGCCAACGTAGGGGTAGGGACGACTGACCCGAACGATCCCTCGTCGCTTTCGAACGAAGTGACGCCTCACAAGGCACGCATCGTGGTCGATTTCCATGAGTACCAACAGCGCATCATCGATGGGGAGTATGTCTCCTCCCGAGAAGCGATGAAAATGATCCAGGATTCGATCCGCCACATGGCCCATCCTGGGGTGGTCATGACTGTCGAACCCGATCCAGTTGGCCCGCCTGCGGGTAAGCCGATCAACATCGAGGTGACGGGTGAGGATTACGAGACGCTCAACAAGCTGGCTCACGAAATCAAGGCCAAGATCGACAAGGAGAACATCGCGGGCATCGAAGAGCTGCAAATCGATTTGCAGACCGACCGCCCCCAGTTGCTCGTCGAAGTCGACCGCGTGAAAGCGGGTCGGTTGGGCTTGAACACCCGACAGGTGGCCTTCGCTTTGCGGACTGCCTTGTTCGGTCGCGAAGCCTCGGAGTTCAAGTTGCCTGAGGACGACTACGACATCGAAGTACGCCTCTCGGACAACCAACGCTACAACGTTGAAACTCTCAAGAACCTGCGCATCACCTTCCGCGATCCGGCGACGGGCAAAATCGTGCAGGTGCCGGTTTCCGCGGTGGCTAACATCCGCAAGAACCAGTCCTATGGTCAGGTCAAACGGATCGACAACGAGCGGGTGGTGACCGTCTACTCCAACGTCTTGGAGGGTTTCAACCCCACCGAGATCAACGTGAAGTTGAAGGCCCTGCTTGCCAACCACGAAATGCCGAAGGGCTACACCTTCGCCTTCACAGGGGAACAAGAGAAACAGGCCGAAGAAATGGCCTTCCTCTCGGGTGCGCTGATGCTTGCCTTGTTCTTGATCCTGCTCATCATCGTGGCACAGTTCAACCGGATTTCCTCGCCGTTCATCATCCTCTCGGCGGTACTGCTCTCGCTGATCGGGGTGTTCCTTGGCCTGGTGATCTTCCAGATGGAGTTCATCGTCATCATGACGATGATCGGGATCATCTCGCTGGCAGGGATTGTGGTGAATAACGCGATTGTCCTGATCGACTACACCATGCTGCTACAAGCCCGGAAGCTGGAAGAGTTGGTGGACGAAGGCCGCACCAAGCTGACGCTGGCCGAGTTGACCGACTGTGTGGTCGAGGCAGGGTCGAAGCGCTTGCGCCCTGTCCTGTTGACCGCCATCACGACGGTGCTGGGCCTGGTACCGCTGGCCATTGGTCTGAACATCGACTTCTTTGGTTTGCTCTCAGACCTGAAGCCGAATGTGTACATCGGTGGTGATTCGACAGCCTTCTGGAGCCCGATGTCCTGGACGATCATCTTCGGCCTGACCTTCGCGACCTTCCTGACCCTGGTCATCGTGCCGGTGATGTACATCATCAACGAGCGACTGCGCTTCTGGGTCAGCAAGCAGATCGCTAAGCTGAAAGCCAGTGGCGATTCCAAAGAGACCTTAAGCAACTAAAACAAGTGCAGCAACGCCTGATTGGCATCCTGATCTTTTGCTTTGTCCTGCTGGTGGCGGACCTCTACGCGTGGGTAGGGGTCCGTCGCCTGCTTTCAAAGTGGAAAGCAAAGAACCGCCGTCGGTTGGCGTGGGCCTGGTGGGTACTGAGTGCCTACTTATTCGGGATGGGCACGATGTTCTTCCTGGTCGGCACCGAGCATTTCGCCCAGTGGCTGGTGATCGCCAGTTCGGCCTTGTTCTTCGTGATCCTGGTGCCCAAGCTGGTCATGGCTTGCTTCGTGCTGGTCGACGACGTGCGCCGGATTGGCATTTGGTCCTTCCGGCGGGTGAAGCGCGAGCCCTTGCCTGGTAACCCCATTCCTCGCTCGGAATTCTTGATGAAAGCCGGCTTGGCCACGGCTGCGGTACCGTTCGCGACGCTCAGTTGGGGCGTGCTTGGTGGGGGGTACGACTACAAGGTTCACCGGGTCCGGGTGCCGATCGCCGGGTTGCCAAAGGCGTTTGACGGGCTTCGGATTTTGCAACTCTCTGACATTCACTCGGGCAGCTTGCTGAACAAGACAGCGGTGCGCGGGGGCATTGAAATGGCCCTGGCCGAGCGTTGCGACCTGGCGATCTTCTCGGGCGATTTGGTCAATCGCATGTCCTCGGAGATGGATGACCTACTGCCGATCATCAAGAAGTTTCAAGCCCCGATGGGGACCTACTCGGTGCTGGGCAACCACGACTACGGTGATTACAACGACTGGCCCAGCGAGGCAGCCAAGGAACGTGACCGTGCCGACCTGCGGGCCATTCACAAGGAGATGGGCTGGCATCTGATGATGAACGAGCACGTGCCTCTGGAAGTCGATGGCGAGCGCATCGCCCTGATCGGCATCGAGAACTGGGGGACGGGACGCTTCCCTAAGTACGGCGACTTGAAGAAAGCCTACGCAGGCACCGAGGACTACCCCACGCGCCTGCTCATCAGTCACGACCCCAGCCA
Source organism: uncultured Cytophagales bacterium (assembly GCA_964350605.1). Taxonomy (GTDB): domain Bacteria; phylum Bacteroidota; class Bacteroidia; order Cytophagales; family JAAEPT01; genus CAYGKP01. Next base: position 11,076 of record CAYGKP010000015.1, on the reverse strand, counting down.
TTGGGATGCCCAAGTGCGACCCGAGTTTCCCAACATTGACCTGATGATGGCCGGCCATACCCACGGTATGCAGTTTGGTGTTGAGTTTGCGGGCATCCGTTGGAGCCCCGCGCAGTATCGCTACAAGCAATGGGCCGGGCTCTACACCGAAGGGACCCAGCAGCTCTACGTAAACCGTGGCTTCGGCTTCATCGGTTTTCCTGGACGGGTGGGTATTTTGCCCGAGATCGCGGTATTAGAGCTGATTCGCGCTTAGTTCTTGAGCCTTTCGGCTTGATTCGCTGGACCGGGCTGGCTACCTTCTGCCATGCAGCGAGTGGTAGAATGGTTACAAGGGGTCGTTGGGCCCAACATGGGTGGTGTTCTCGCCCTCCTAATTTGTTACGCGGCCCTATTTGTGGTCTCTGGCGTGGTGGCCTGGCTCATCAGTTTGGGCATTGGGCGGATCTTTCGAAAATCTCCTGTTCGCGTGGGTCGCAAGCTGCGCGTCTCAATGACGATTGTCATCGCTACGGCCGCAACCATGTCGTTCGAGCCCCTGTTCCGCCTGCCGGAGGGAACCTCCTACACCGCGCACAAAACGCTGTTCGTCCTCTTGGTGTTGGCCATCATGTACTTCGTGATCCGCGCTACGACGCTGGCCAAGCTGGTTCTCTTCGAACGCTTCAACGTGGATCAGAAGGACAACCTGCACCAGCGGAAGATGCGTACGCAGATCGGCTTCATTGAGAAGGTCATCGACGTATTCGTGTTCCTGATTGCTGCCTCGATCATTCTGCTCAGCTTCGACAGTGTCCAGAACATCGGGAAGGGTCTGCTCGCCAGCGCCGGGGTCGCAGGGTTGGTGATTGGATTGGCTGCGCAGAAGCTACTTGGAAACCTATTGGCTGGCATCCAGATCGTATTGACCCAGCCGATTCGCATGGACGATGTGGTCATCGTCGAGGGCGAGTTTGGCTGGATTGAGGAGATCACCTTGACTTATGTGGTGGTCAAAGTCTGGGACGACCGACGGGTGATCCTGCCGATTTCGTTTTTCATTGACAATCCGTTTCAGAACTGGACGCGCAATAACTCCGCGCTGCTGGGCCCGGTAATGATCTATGTCGACCACAGCGCGCCGATTGACGACCTGCGCACCGAATTGACGCGCATCGCGAACGCATCGAAGTACTTCGACGGACGGCTGGCGATGATCCAAGTGACCGACACACGCGAACGCTGCATCGAGCTGCGCATTTTGCTCAGTGGACCCGATGCGCCCACACTCTGGGATTTCCGTTGTGAAGTGCGCGAAAAGCTGATCACCTACATCCAACAGAATCACCCAAGCGCCTTGCCTCGGGTGCGAGCTGAGGACATTACTGGCCCCGAGAGGGTAGGTGCCTTAAGCCCTGGATAGTCCCCGAATCGCGACCGGGCCAACCACCGGTTGGATTCTTTCGTACATCTTTGTGGATCGAACGGCCAGTTACCCATTGGCTCTAGCGGGTATGAACAACAGAATGGCTGTTTTTGGGCCCTAGGCTAAGTCTTTCGATCTTGTGATTTCGATGCGTAACCTCCTTGTACTTTTCTCAGCCTTCGTCGGCTTCTTGTCGCTTGCTCCTAGTGCTCAGGCACAGGACTTTGAATATTACTATACCCTGGACGTAAACGACGCCACCAATCGCGTTCGCGTCTCGGTCTATGCCCGAAAAACCAATGCAGCGGCTGCGACCACCTACATGGGAAATCAGAATTTCACCTTGGTGTTTGATCAAACGAGGGTAAACACAAACCCGGACATTTTGTCGATTACCACCGGGCCATTCTCCTCTTTGCCTTTTTACACACTGGGGGCTTTTTCGATTACCCCAACAACGGTTGGCATCCAAATCAACCGATTCTTACCCTTGGTGCCGCCGGGCCAGGAAATTACGGTTGCGCCAAGGTTGGTGGTGGCGGCTGACTTTCCCTTAGTGGGTTGCGGATTCGACCCTTCGGCCATCACCTGGGGAGCGACCAACACCGTCAGCAGCTATACGGGTGCAAACCTGACTGCCCAGTTTGGCTATGCCAACGCGACAGCGACCCAGTCCTGCAATTTCGGCACCAGCACCTTCACCACTTTAACAGATAAGACCGCCTATTGCCCAGGCGAGACCGTGCAAGTCACGGTGAATTCCTCGGCCACCTACCAGGCCTATCAGCTTTATCAATACGACGCCTTAGGGCCCGATGCTCTGGTTGCTTCGGGCAATTCGAACGTCATGAGTTTTGTGGGTGCCCAGCCGGGCGATAGCCTGTATGTAGTCGTTCGTAATTGCATTTGTACTAGGGTGCTTGGCGTTGGGCCATTGCGTTTTGCCAATGTCAACGTGGACTTGGGGCCGGACACCAGTGCTTGCGGCAACAGCGTCACTCTGGATGCAGGAAACCCTTCAGCCACTAGTTGGGATTGGTACACTTTGCCGGGTAATGCGTACTACGCGAGCGGCCAATTCCAGACAATCAGCACACCGGGAACGTATCGGGCCGTGGTCGATAGCGGGGGATGTAGCGATGCGGATACCATTGCCATCAACTTCTTGCCAACCAAAGCGGTCAACATGCCACTCATTGGGGCGCAGTGTCCCGGCACACCGATCACGGGTTACCAGCCAGACATTGTTCCGGCTGCGGGGCTGCCCACGGTGAGTTCCTACGAGTGGATTGGCGGACAAACCACACCGTCAATCACGGTTAATGGCCCGGGCTATCAAGAAGTTACTGTAACATTCTCGAACGGGTGCACGGCCAGTGGCGACACGGTCATCGGCTTTTTGCCGCTGCCCTCGGTAAGCATTACTTCGCCCAGCTTGGAATCCGATCGATACGTCGACACGGTTGCTTCAACCTTGCTGTTCAACCAGCGCGACATGGTCGAAAGCCCCTCGGGCGACATCTTCATCACCGTTGCGGGTAGTGCCAACGCGGTGTATCGCTTGCAGCCGAACGGTGCGCTTTCGCTGTTTGCGTCCCTTCCAGCTACCCCAGCTGGCATCACCATGGGGCCAACTGGCGACCTCTATGTCGCTTGCATAGGCGATAACACGATCCGACGGATCACACCGGGGGGAACCGTTTCCCTATTTGCTGGTGTGGCGGGCAGCCCTACGACAGGACCGCTTGCCTCCACGTACCTAGACACGGATGACCCACTGACCGCCCTGTTCAACCAACCCGAGGGCATTGACGTGGATGCAGTTGGTAACATCTACATCTGCGACAACGGGAATAATTGTGTGCGGGTCATCCTCGCCGATGGACGGGTACGCACCATTGGTGTGCCGAACAACGTTGGTGGGCCAGCCACCTCGGGCACATTGAGTACGGCTACGTTCAATAAGCCTCATTCCATCAAAGTCGCTCACGACGGGCGAGTCTACGTCGGGGCCAGCGCGCGCATCCACCGCATTGATGTCAATAACAACCAAGTCAATGTTTTCCTGACCAGCGGCTTGGCGCCCGATCCGGTGACCAGTTTCATCTTCGGCATTGATGAGACCCCACAGGGCAATCTGTTGGTCTCTTCTTCTGGCCAGAACGCCATTTTTGAAATTAATCCCTCGCTGAGCAGTAGTACGCGCTTTGCAGGTGATGCAACAGGCACCGCCTCGTATCTGACGGGTACCGCCGGGCATTTCTTCGCGCCAGGTGGCATTTTCCTTGCCAAAGACGGGCGCTTGCTGGTGGCGCAAAATGCGACCAGTGGACCCAACAACATTCGTTACGTCTCTGACAGCGCGTTCGCCTCGTTCTGCGCGGGCGACTCCACGCTGTTGACGGGCGTGGGCGTCGGACCGGGTGCCTATGCATGGAACACCGGCGCAACGAGTGCCTCGATTTACGCGAGTACACCTGGTACCTATTACGTGACATTCCAGAGCTTTTTGACCGGTTGTTCATCGACCGATACCATCCGGGTTTACCAGCGCAATTCGCCGGTCTTTGCTTCGATCACACCAGACTCTACCATTTGTTTGGGGGGCTCCATCACCCTTTCGGCGAGCACGGTGAGTGGGACGGACAGTCTTTCAATCGAGTATCCCCTCGGCAGCCAATTGGCCTGGGGGTACGGCAGCGTTTCGTTGCCAGGCGTTACCAACGCGCCGCGAACCTATTACGTGGTAGCCACTGGAGCAGGTGGCGGTTGTTCAGTAGTAGATTCGATTGTGTTAGATCGATTCGACCCAGCGGTATCTGCCGGGCCCGATGCGGGGTATTGCACGGGTTCTGGCGTCAATCTGGTCGGTAGTGTAACCAGCGGCCCCTGGACGACGACCCAACTTTGGTCGACCACTTATCCGGGTGTCATCTATTCACCCTCCGCGGCCTCTGCTACGCCATTCGTGACCATTCCGCCGGTGAGTGGCACGCAAGTCATCCGCTTTTTCTTGACCGTCAGCCAAGTGGGCAGCACTTGCACAAAAGCTGATTCGGTCGATATCACGATTTATGCCAATCCAGTAGTCTTGGCAACTGGCGATACGACCATCTGTTCGGGTGGTAGTACCGTCTTAGGTGTCAACGTAGTATCCGGTACGCCCGCTACTGTCACCCCGTACCTCTGGTCGCCCAATGACGGTTCGCTCTCCAGCATCACTAGCGCAACCCCGACTGCTACACCCACCGACACGACCACCTATACACTGACCTTTACCGACAATCAGGGGTGTCAAACCACCGACATCATCACGGTTCGCCCGGTTGATTTCGCAGTAACGTTGGGTCTGGCTGATACCATTTGCCGGGGTAGCAGCATCACGTTGACGCCAACGGTGACCACACCAGTCGTGGGGCCTTATACCTACATCTGGACACCGACGGGCAGCTTCACGAACCCCAACTTGCCGAGCCAAACGGTGAGCCCAACGGTGGCGACAACCTACAGCGTTTCGGTCACCGATACGGAGTTGGGTTGTAGTGCCAACGCGAACAAAACGATTCGGATCAATAGCCTGACGGTCGATGCGGTTGACAGTGTGTTCATCTGCCACGGTTCGACCGGTGCCGCGCTCAGTTCGACAGTCACAGGTGGTCAAATGCCCTACATCTATGCGTGGAGCGGGCCTGGCTTGAGTTCCACGAGCATCGCCAACCCAACGGCCAACCCACCTGCCTCCGGCAGGACGGTTTATTACCTGACTGTCACCGACAGCAAAACCCCCGCTGGCTGCTCACGCATTGATTCTTCGGTCGTGTATCGCCAGCCACAATTGGCGGTAAGTTTGGGCCCCGATCGTTACTCTTGTAGTTCAAGTCCTGCGGTTGCATTGACAGCAACGGTAACCCAACCGGGCATCGGCGGGCCTTACAGTGCCACTTGGTCCGTTCCTTTGGGCGATCCGGCAATTACCTTCACGCCCCCAACGGGCTTGAGCACTTCGGCAGTTGGCACAGCGGATGGCAGGGCCATTGTCACGTTGACTGATGCAGCAGGGCCAGCCTGTGCGGTACGAGACACCGTCTTCATTGATCGGATCACTTTGGCCGCGGCCATCACGCCTCCACCCGGACCCTTTTGCAAAAAGGCGGACTACGTTCTCTCTGGTTCGCAAACAGGCGCGGCTACACCGCTCAACGTCAGTTACTCATGGCAAAGCGGGGCCGTCACAACCCAGAACCTCACGTACGTCAATGCGCAGAGGGACTCGCTTTTCACCCTAACGGTGACTGACAACACTTCGGGTTGCATCGCGAGCACCAACTATGGTTTTGTGGTCAATACGTTGACAATCAATGTGCCCGCTGATACGACCATTTGTTTCGAAGGCACTGTCACCTTTAACCCTTCGGGTGTCACAGGTGGAGTCACACCTTATAATTTGATTCAGTGGTGGCACTCAGATGTCAGTGGTTTGGTCCCCCCGGGTTCGGGTACACAGGCCATGCCAGTTGGTTATCAGGGGGTTGCGGGCATTAATAACACCTACTATCTGGTCGTTCGTGATGCGGCCGGTTGCCGCGACTCGACCGTGTGGCGTGCGCGGCGCAACAACCAAATTGGTGCCATTGCCGGTATTGCGAATGGGAGTGCTCCTTTCCCCAATCAATTCTGCATGGGCACAGCCCTTCAACCCGGTGGTGCATCTAGTCTGCTGGTGAATTCTGGAGCGACAGGTAGTGGGGGTGTTTCTCCTTACAATTACCTGTGGACTGTCACCTCGGGCCCCAATCTTTCGAGCGCACAGTTCGGAAATGCGATTGCGGAAAAGCCAGGGTTTACGGCAACTACTCCGGGCTTGTATACCATTCGCGTTCGCGTAACGGATGCAGTGGGTTGCTTAAGCACCGTAGGCGCGCCTACGGTCAGTTTTACCATGTTGCCGACCCCGACGGTGTCGATCAACCAAGGTGACTCAGTGGCACTCTGTACAGGGGATAACCTCAACTTAACGGCGACCTCCAACTTGGCACCGACGGCGGGTAACACGACGTGGCGCAACAGTGCCAACACGGTGTTGAATCCTTGGAGTTTCACGGGTTCGGGCCCCTACACCGTTTCGCTGACCAACCCCATTACCTCAGGCGACACCATCACCATTCGAGTAAACAACGGGACCTGTTCGGGTTACGACACCATTCGAGTTTATCAGTTCACGCCGCCTTCGATCACGGGCATCAACGTATTCCAGGGGGCTTGCACGAGTGACACCATCAAGGTGACGGCCAACTTCACGCCCTCGAACCTGGGTACGCCTTCCTGGAGCCACAATGGCTTTGGGACCATTGTGGCACCTTCAGGAAGTGATGACACGCTCTCCTATCTGCCTTCGATTTCGGACGTGAACGTCACGTATTCGGTGACCTACTCGAACCTGTGCGGCACCTCTGCGCCTGCTAACGTGGGCTTGGCTCTGACTGTTACGCCCTCGGTTGACATCGATCAAGGCACCCAGGTGACCTTCTGTTCGGGAGGAAGCGCGGTGCTTACCGCTACCAGTGACTTGGCACCCACACCAGCGAACACGACTTGGACGAACAGTGTGGGCGCAACCTTGCCCTGGACGGCTGGTAGCCCCGGACCGCCAACTTATGGCATCAACCTGGATAACCCCATTACGACCACCGACACGATTGTCGTCGAGGTGATTCGTTTCCCCTGCATCGCATTGGATACGATCTTTATCTACGAAATCTTGCCGCCTTCGATCACGGGCATCAACGTATTCCAAGGCACCTGTTCGAACGACACGGTGAAGGTGACCGCCACTTTTGCGCCGCAGCCCGGCACCATCTCGTGGTCTCATACGGGCTTCGGCGATGTGGTGGGCAGCACCGATTCAGAGGATACGCTGATTTATCTGCCCAACGACATCGACCCCACGCCACTGGACTTCTTGGTGATGTATGACAATGGCTGCAACCCCGTAGCCAATGACTTGATCAGCCATTCGCCGACACCTGCACCGCTGGCTAGCTTTGATGTCACTCCTGGGACCACCTTCGTGCCTGGTGACATCCTCTCGTTCAATAACACATCCACCAACCCTGCGGCGAACCCCGTGACATTGAACTGGAACTTCGGCACCGGGGCCAACCCCAGCCAAATCGTGGTCGATGCGGTGGACAATAGCCCGTACTTGATTGACTACCCAACGGCTGACACCCGAACGGTCAGTTTGGTGGTGGTCGACAACGTGACAAGCTGTGAAGACAGCACCAGCCTTCAAATCGGCGGTGGCGAGACCCGCGCACTCTTTGTGCCGAACGTGTTCTCGCCCTTTGCCAACAACCCCGAGAACCAGACGTTGAAAGTCTACGGCTTCAACATCTCGGCCGCCGAGTTCCGCTTCACAGTTTACAACCGCTGGGGACAATTGGTCTATGAGACCAGCAGCCTGAGCGAAGCGAGTAGCCTGGGTTGGGATGGCACCAGCCGGGCCACAGGCCGGTTGGCCGATGTGGGCGTATACACCTACACCGTTCAGGGGCGTTACTTCGATGGGACACCCATCCAAAAAGCCGGTACTGCGACCTTGATTCGCTAGTTCGTGCCGTTTGGGGAACGATTCTTGCGACCTTTAGTTATCATCAGCGATCGGCTGCATCGCGCCCTGCGCTTGGCAAAGGGAGCCCGTCTGGTTACTTTTGGGCACCAAAGGGCTGGCTGTGGCTTTGTCGGTGTTGGCCCAATGGGGATGAAAAGAGTGTTTCCCACGTTTTTTGCAGGTCTGATCCTGCTGCTGCCTCTGGGTCTACGGGCCCAGGATGCCTTCTTCTCCCAATACTATTCATCGGGGCTCTACCTCAATCCGGCCCTGGCAGGCACGGAGACTGATCTGACCTTCAGTTCGAACTACCGCAGCCAGTGGCGTAGCATTGTGGTGCCCTACGTGACCAGCCAAATTTCGATCATCAATCCGATGTACTCGAAAGGGGTCAGCGAGCGGCATTGGGGCGGCTTGGGGCTTTCGGTCTATAACGATCGCGCGGGCGACGGGAACTTCAAGACCCTTGGCCTGAATGCGACCTTTGCCTACAACATTCCGTTCTCGCCCAACGAGCGGGGCTCGAACCTGATCATGGGGGTGCAAGGGGGCTTCATCCAGAAGAACATTGACTACACCAACCTGCAGTGGGGTGAACAGTACAACCCTTTCGTGGGCTTTGATGTCTCGGTAACGCCTTCGGAAAATCAGCTCGGCAACCGGGCTTTCTACCCGGACATCAGCGCAGGGTTCTTGTACACCTACAACCACATGGAGTCCTACTCGGACCGTAAGGTGAGCCTCTGGCTGGGTGGATCGGCTTATCACATCAACCGGCCCAACGAGTCGTTTGTGAGCGACGTGACGGCCGAACTACCAATCCTGTTTAAAGGCCATGCGGGCGCGACCTTCGCCCTCTCCGACAAGTTCCTGTTCTCACCAAACGGGCTGGTAATGATCCAGAACGACGTGCGCCACTACAACGCAGGGGCGTACCTGACCTACCGAGTGTTCGACTCCTATAAGCCAGCGTTTCAAGAAGCAGGAGTGCTGGTGGGGGCCTGGTATCGTTTGGAAGACTCGTTCATCTTCACCGTTGGGATGACCGCCAAGAACTACACGATTGGCTTCAGCTACGATTGGAACCGCAGCAACCTGCGCAGCTTTACGCAAGGACGCGGAGCCTACGAGATCTCACTTACGATCCGCAAGCCCAAGACGATCAAGCGAGTCAAAATCGAAACGCCACGGGCCTAGCAGCGGCCGTTGGGCTATCCAAAAAAAAGGAGGGAAACCCGTTCTAGCTTCGTTCGACGAGGCTAAAAGGTGTTCACGTGGTGCGTTGGGCAGGGTAGACGCTTGACGGGCTTCTTGCCTTTGTAGGGGCGGTGAAGCAGTACCGTCAGGTTGATCTCGTGCGAGCCGCCCGTGCGGGCTTCTTTGAGCTTTGAGACCGTGAAGTCGTAGCTGTACCGAATCTCGAAGCTCTTGGGCAGTTTCCAGCCCGCGATTAATACCATCGATTCGTTGTTCTGCAAATCTGCCTCAAACTTCTTGAAGGGAATGCCTCGGTACCAGACTCCGTAAATCAAGTGGTCATAAATGCCATAGAGCCCGAGATCCAATTGGTCCGATCGGCCTTGGGACTTGTAGTTGATGGTGGGTGAGATGGAAATCTCCTTCTCATGCTCGTGAAAAAGGTACTCCTTGGTATTGCCCAGGTTGATTTTGTAGCCACCCATCAAGGTATACTTGCGTGGCAGTTGCGTTACCTCGGTGCCCAGGAAGGACTGGTCGGGTTGGTTGATGTGGCCCACCGATAACCCGACCCAGAGGTTGTTGGCATAGAACAATGCACCGGCCGTGACATCAATGATGTTCTTGCGCTGATCGCCAGCACCTGCGCCGTTCAGGTCAGGCGTTCCGTCGCTGTTAAAGCCTTGAAAATTGTGCGGGTAAGTGAGGTTTGCATAGTTGATGTATCGCGAAAACATGCCCCCTTGCAGGCCAAAGCGAATTGCGTACTTCTTGTCCAAATGCAGCTCGTAGGCGTACTGGATGGCGATGTCCGTGCTGGAAATGGTGTTTGAGCCTTGGCGATCATGCATCACCAAAATGCCGACCCCCGAGTTGTATTTGCCGAAATACTTATCGACGTACATTAAGGAGGTGATGTACTTCGCGTCCAGCTTTGGCCACTGGATGCGTTGGTGAATGGTGGCCCGAGCCTCGTGCGATCCACCAGCGAAAGCGGGGTTCACGTACATGGGTACCGAATAAAATTGCGAGAATTGGACGTCCTGCGCACACAGTGGGCCTTGTGCCAACAGGGCAAAGGACCCAACCAAAAGGCAGCGGAAAAAGGGGCGTTTATGGCGCAGTGTCATCACGTGCGGGTTGAACGAGCGTCGCAATCAGCAGATCATCAAGCGCCGTGCCGAAAGCGACACAGGCACACAAATATAGCCAGATTGTTTCGCCTAACCGAAGCTCGAATTGCATTTTTGAAGGAAGGTTAAAAACCCGCCGAATCGGATATTGCGTCTTTTTTGCTCAGGAAGGGGATGGCAAGGTCATTGCATACCGTTCGACATTGACTAAATTTGAGACATTGCAGGCAAAATAGGCTGAAGGTCGAACCCACCAGTAAATGAATCGCTTTTTCCTTTTGTGGCTTTTGGCCCTCATTTTTTGTGCCGGGTGCGCCAAGGACCCCAAAGGGCAAGGGCAAGTGCCGCCTGAGAAATCCCTGGCCAAACAGCAGGTTGAGTGGGAACTTTCGGCCTACGAAGCGTTCGATCGTTACGATTATACGACGGCTTTGAACCTGTATCAGAAGCTCGACAGCATTGATCCAGGAAATCCGGGGTACATCTACCCGCTCGGGATTTGCTACCTCTACCAAGAAGATCCGCGTGCCTTGACCTATTTGGAGGCCTGCCTCGACAATGAAGACCGCTATCCGCCGAACCTCAAGTTGTACATGGGTACCGCGTACCACAATGCACACCGCCTCAACAAGGCCATTGAGTACTACACGAAATACAAGTCGATTTACGAGGGTCGGCACTCGAAGGAGGATCGAAAAATCGTCGAAGACATGGAAACCGAGATCCGAGCT
>CAYGKP010000014.1:0-23103 GCA_964350605.1 uncultured Cytophagales bacterium | reverse complement strand
ACGCGGGCTACACCAGCAAGCTGAACGACGCCATCGCGGGCACCCCGCTGGAAAGCAAATCGATCGAGGATATTCTCGCTTCGGCGGGCTCTGCGGGCGCAGCGGTCCGCAACAACGGCGGCGGTTTTTACAATCACTCGCTCTTCTGGACCCTTCTTTCGCCCAACGGCGGCGGCGCACCCGTCGGCGATTTGGCCGCAGCCATCGACAAAGCGTTTGGTTCCTTCGATGCCTTCAAAGAAGAATTCACCAAAGCCGCCGGCACGCGCTTCGGCTCGGGGTGGGCTTGGCTGATCGTCTCGGACGGCGCGCTGAAAATCACCTCGACCCCCAACCAGGACAACACCCTGATGGACATCGCCGAAGTGAAAGGCACCCCGATCCTCGGCCTCGACGTCTGGGAGCACGCCTACTACCTCAAGTACCAGAACAAGCGCCCCGATTACATCGCTGCGTTCTTCAACCTGATCAACTGGGCGGAAGTTGCCAAGCGTTTCGCGGCGGCCTAGTTCGTTGATTCTCACTGACTGATACGGGAAGCCCGGTGCGAGAAGCGTCGGGCTTCCTTCAGTTCCACTCGACCCCAAAGCCCCCCATGCGCCTGGTCAAAAACATCCCGCACGAGAAGTTCTACATCTCACTCTTTGCCCTGGGCGACAAGTACTTGCTGCAACTGGAAGCGGGTCCGATGATCCAGGGCTACAAGGTGCCCCAAGACCAAATGAAGGGGGGCGAAGGCTTCGAGGCGATGCTCGACGAGCAGTGGTTCGAGGAGATCTACGCCCATTTCACGGCGATGTTCCAAAGTTTTCAGGCAGCCCTAACCCGCGCGGAAGGCCCATTGCCCCGCGCCTAGCGCGATTTTTGCCTATCTTACAAGGTCCCCCGCCCAACGCGGGTTGAATACGAATACATGATCCGTCGACTCCTTGGTTTCGCCGTCCTGTTGGCCGGTGTTTTCACCCTGATCGCCTTTTTGCCCGAAGGCAAATCCACCCGCGAACAACTCATCCTGCGCGAAGTGATGCGCTCGCTCGACAAAGACCACTTCGAACAGGTCAAGATCGACGACAAGTTTTCCGAGCGTGTGTTCGAGATGTACCTCGATCGGTTGGACCCCAACAAGCGCTTTTTTTTGGCTGCCGACCTGGAAAAGCTCGACCCGTATCGAAGGGGCCTGGATGAAGAAATCGAGAAGGCCCAGTTCAAGTTTCTAGACCTGTCGAGCAACCTGTTTGACAAGCGGCGCAAAGAGTCCGAAAAACTGGTGAGCGAAATCCTTGAGGAGCCATTCGACTTTACCCTCAACGAGGAAATCGAGTTAGATGGCGACAAGATCAACTACGCCAGTTCGAAGGCCGACCAACGCGATGCCTGGCGCAAGCAGACCAAGTATCAAGTGTTGCTCAAACTCTATGAGTTGACCGAGCAACAGGCCCAAAACGATTCGACCCCCCACAAATCGATGGCCGAGTTGGAGGTGCAAGCGCGGGGAGATGTGAAGAAAACGATGACCGACTACTTCCGTCGCCTCGAACAGTTGCGCCCTGAGGATCGCTTTTCGCTGTACATCAACTCGATCACAAGTGCCTACGACCCGCACAGCAATTTCTACCCGCCGCAGGACAAGGAGAACTTCGACATCTCATTCACCGGCCGCCTGGAAGGCATTGGCGCGACCCTGCAAGAGAAGGATGGCTACATCAAGGTGATCCGCATTGTGCCCGGAAGTGCATCGTGGAAACAAGGCGAACTCAAGTCCGGGGACCTGATCCTTAAAGTGGGCCAGGACAAGGAGGAACCCGTGGACATCGTGGGCATGCGTCTGGACGATGCTGTGCAACTGATTCGCGGCCCGAAGGGGTCGCAGGTGCGCCTGACGGTCAAGAAAATTGACGGGTCGATCAAGATCATCTCGATCGTTCGCGACGTGGTGATTCTGGAAGAGACCTATGCGCGTTCGGCTGTGATCGAAGGCCAAGGAGTGCGGTTGGGCTACATTGACTTGCCCCAGTTTTACGCCGATTTCTCGAACAGCGGCGGGCCAAACTGTGCGACCGACGTGAAGCGCGAACTGGAAAAGTTGCAAGGTGAAGGCATCGACGGCTTGGTGCTTGACCTGCGCGACAACGGCGGCGGCTCGCTGACCGATGTGGTGCGCATGGCGGGCTTCTTCATCGAGCGGGGACCCGTGGTCCAAATCAAGGCACGCACGGGCACTCCCTACATCATGGAAGACAAAGATCCGTCGGTAATCTACACGGGGCCGTTCATCATTTTGGTGAATGAGTTCTCGGCTTCAGCTTCGGAAATCTTGGCCGCCGCGATGCAAGATTACGGCCGCGCCATCGTTCTGGGCGGCCGCGTGACCCACGGAAAAGGCACCGTCCAGCGGATCTTGGAACTGGACAAAACCGCCGAGGTCAGCAACGTCGAGTCGCTGGGAGCCCTCAAGTTGACCACCCAAAAATTCTACCGCATCGACGGTCGTTCGACCCAACTTCATGGGGTGGAATCGGACGTGATCGTGCCTGACATGTACAGCTACCTGGAAGTGGGTGAACAAGAACTTGACTACCCCCTGCCTTGGGACGAGATCAGCCCCGCGCGGTACGAGCCGTGGCTTTCGGGCCGGGAAGGCCGTGACTCGCTTTTACTGTTAAGCCAAACTCGGGTGGATACCGGGTCGGTCTTCCGCCGCATTGAAGGCAATGCCCGCCGCCTGGAAACGCAGAGTAAGCAGACCAATATGCCCCTGAACTTCGAAGCCTTTCGCACGCTGATGAAGGAGCGAGAAGCTCAGTCGGCGCAATTCGAAAACCTGCTCGAGGAAATTTCGCTGATGAACGTTCGGCTCACCGAGCCGGATGCCAAGCTGACCGTGGTCGATAAGACCAAGCACGCCAGCTTCATGGAGTGGATGTCGGACCTGAAGGAGGACCCCTACCTCTTCGAATCGCTGCGCATCCTCTCGGACCTAGAATCGGTTCGCTTGGCCCACAAATAGGACAAGAGGGGAAAGGGCTGCTAGCCCTCCTCGCCGTTCGAACCAACGAAGTGAAGCTTGATCCACTTTTCGGTGGGCAAGAACTTGCCCATCGGCTCGAAGAAAATTTCGGCCTTTTTACCGTCCACGCTTAGGCGAATCGGGTGGCTGTCTTTCGGGGCACAGACTTCGGTGTAGCGCAGCACGCCATACACATACCCATCTTCCTTTGCCGCCAACTCACGGTCGAAATGGGCGTGATAGCCCGTCGGGCACCGCGAGAACATCAAGCGTTCCTCCAGCTCTGGATCGGCTTTTTCGACGGGCTTCACGATGCGCTCGTTCGATTCCTCGTACGCCCAGGATAACAGATCGGCGGGCAGTTCGGTCAGCTCCACGGACTCATGGACATCCAGCGCAGGTTTGTCCTTCGACGACTGGGCACCCAGAAATAGAAACGCAGCCAAGCCCAAGGCTGGCAACGCGAGCAAAATGCGTATGGTGGTTTTCATAGCAGAAAAGTAGGTTTGGTTGGCAATCGCTTTCTTTAACGATGCAACCGGGGCGCCAATTGCATAATCCCTGTCCGCCAATAATTCGCTCGATGGGAACCAATCTTTTTAATTCATGTTTGAACATGTAAATTGATTCCAATGAGACTCCGACTCGTCATTTTACCCCTTCTGTTTGTCTGGTTGGCTGCGTTTACCTGCCTTGACACGCCTTCACTCTTAGACAATGGCCGCCTGATCGAGGCTCAGGAGGTCGAAGAAGGTGCGGGTGCGCGGGTGAAGCGTGTGTTTCCGAGCCCCGGGCTTCGCCACATCGATCCATTTGTGATCCTCGATGAGTTCAACATTTCGCCGCCTGCAGGTTTTCCGCCCCATCCTCACAAGGGTTTTGAGGCCGTGACCTATATGATCGAAGGCGGCTTCAAGCACAAGGATAACCTTGGCAATGACAGCACCGTGCTAGCGGGTGGTGCCCAACGCTTTACTGCGGGTTCCGGCCTTTGGCATTCGGAGATGCCGGGCACCGATGGGACCAACCGTGGCCTGCAATTGTGGGTCAACCTGCCGCAAGCCCAGAAAGGACTTAGCCCTGAGTACCAGCAAATCCAGCCGGACGAATTCCCAGTCGAAACCAAAAAAGGCGTGCGAATCGTCCACGTCGCGGGTGGCAAATCGCCCCTGAAACTGCGCACCGAAGTGATCTACCAGGACATCATCTTGTCGGCAAAAGCCAGTCACAAATTGACCGTCCCCACAGAGTTTTCGGGCATTCTCTACCTCTTGGATGGTGAAGCGCTTCTGGACGGCGAACAAGCCCTGCGCAACCCCCAGGCCTGGCTCTTCGAATCGGGCGGATCGCTCACGGTCAGCACCACCGAAGGCGCCCGCCTGATCCTGATCGCCGGAAAACCCTGGGACGAGAAAATCCGCCTGCGCGGCTCGTTTGTCGAGTAAGGAACTAGGCCTCGTTGCCGCCGCCGGGAAGCAGTCCCTTGCGGCGCATCAGCGACTCAACAAACTTCGATTCGTTCGTCGAGTTGAAGATTTTATACGGCCAGTAGATGAACTGTACCCGGTTGAGGGTCAGCACAATACCGTCCTTGCGCAAGTAGGCCTTCTTGACCTGTGGCCACTGCACGGGCATGCCCTGTTTGGGCGAAATGGCAATGATGATCTGGCGCGAATCGATCTGATAGGACAGCTTATCGAACAGCATCTTGGTCTGCTCCATCCGCGTGACCCCCGCAAACTGGATGTACCAGAACAAGAGGTACAGCGCCGTGAGGATCAGGGCAGTGATCCACCACCAAATCGAGGGCACCACAAAAGTCATGGCCGCTAGCGCGATGGGGATCAGGAACACCCACCACAATTGGCGGATCACGTTGCGCATGGCCAGCCGAATGTATTTCCCAGTGGGCAAGGCGTATTTTTTGGTTTTGACGATCATGGGACGTTCAGGCTAAGGTCGAGGCTGCGGACCGAGTGGGTCAAGGCCCCCATTGAAATGTGGGTGACGCCCGTCTGGGCGACAGCGCGTAAGGTTTGTTCGTTAATTCCCCCGGACGCCTCCGAAAAGCACCGCCCATCAATGAGGGCAACTGCTTCGCCGAGTTGTACGGGCGTAAAGTTATCGAGCAGAATCCGTTCCACCGGGCAGGGGTGTTCCAGCACCAACTCGACATCGGCCAAGCTGCGGGTTTCCACCACCACGGGCACCGGGGTTTCCATTTTCTCCAAGTAGCCTTTCACCGCATCGAGGGCTTGGGCCATGCCACCCGCCAAGTCAATGTGATTGTCCTTCACCAGGATCATGTCATCGAGCGCATAGCGGTGGTTCTGTCCCCCGCCAATCACCACCGCCCACTTCTCGCACATTCGAAAGTTCGGCGTGGTCTTGCGGGTATCGAGCAGCGTCGCGCCCGTACCGTCAATCAACTCGACCAAGCGGCGGGTCATGGTCGCGATGCCCGACATGCGCTGCATGCAATTGAGCACCAAGCGTTCGGCCAACAGCAAGGCCCGATCGTTCCCCTCGACATGAAAGGGCTCGTCGCCCGGCTTCATGGGTTGGCCGTCGCGCATCTTGGTTCGGAACTTGATCTTTGGATCCACCTGGTGGTAAATCCGCTCGGCGAGGTTGAGGCCCGCCAGGATGCCTGGCTCCTTGCAAAGGCAAGTCATCGACCCGTTCGCATCGGCGGGCACCGTCGCCAGCGAGGTATGATCACCCATCCCCTGATCCTCGGCGAGGGCCAGGCGGATGAACTGTTGAAGGGCAAGATCCGAGACGTATTCCAGGGCCATGGGGCCCGCAAAGCTACGAAGCGCAGACCCCGGGGGAAAGGAAAATGGCTACCGCTCGTTGAAAGCAGAATAGACGACTTCCAGGGGCACAAAGCGAAAGACAAATAACCCATCATCGGGGCCGCCGCTTGGGATCACCTGAACCGTCATCCCGACAGACCCATCCAAATGCCAGTAGTCAATTTCACCACCGTACTCATCCACCCTTTGGCGACCGATAAACTTCGCAAATGGGAAGAGGTCCGCCAAGATCAGCAATCGGGACTCAGGGATCTCCAAGTAAAAAGCCGTAAAGGGAGGCCCTTTCAAGTCCGGCGCGATGTGTAAAAGAATTTGATCATCGCCACCATAGTGATAGTCCAAGCTGCTCGATGACCTTTCCCAACCGTTTTCCTTCGCATAGTCACGAATCGCTTGCGCATCACCTGCTCCATAAAGCTCGGCCAAGTCAGGAAGCTGCTCAAAGGGCGGCTTCTGCGCGAAGGCAGCAGAAACACAGACAAGTAAGCTCAGCGTGGAAACGAAAACGCGTTTCATCACCCCGCTACTCCTCGGTAAAGTCCAGGGTATTGATGCGGTAGTTGTCGCCGTCCTTTTTCAGAACGATCAGCACGCGGAAGCGCTTGCCGCCGCCCTCGTAGGTACCAATGGCATAGCGCAACAACCCGCCGGAGGCTTCGCTGACGTGCAGGTAGTTGAACGACTTGGGCGGATACTTCTGGAAAAAGTAGCGCATCACCGCCTCGGCTTGCGGCTTCGAATAGCGGTTTGATTGGTCCGAGCGATTCTCGACCAGGGCGTGTTTCAGCTCGGTTTGCTCGCCAAAAAGCTTGACCAGCTCGCGGCTGCTGCCCGACTGGATGGCCACACGGGCGTTCTCCTCGGTCGGGGTGACACCCGATTGCGCCTTCAAAAGGCCCATGCTTCCCCACAGGAAAACCAACAGAATCAGTGAATTGCGCATGCGGGCAGAAAGCCAAAGATACTCATCCTAGAAGTGGGCACGAAAATCATGCCACCAAATGAACAAGCAAGTCCCCGTAATGCTCACTCGGCCTATGGATTTCTCTAACTTAGCGTCATGACAAAAAAGGCCATGCTCATCGTCCTGGACGGCTGGGGAATCGCGGATGACACCAAGGTTTCGGCAGTTGACCAAGCGAACACTCCGTTTTTCGACAGTTTGATGAAGACCTACTCGCACACCAAGCTGCAAGCCTCCGGGCTGGCGGTCGGGTTGCCAGAAGGCCAAATGGGCAACTCCGAAGTGGGGCATATGAACCTGGGCGCAGGCCGGGTGGTCTACCAAGACTTGGTCAAAATCTCCAAGGCAATCAAGGAGCGCACCATCGAACAGATGGACCCCTTGATCGACGCCATCAACTACGCCAAAGAAGAAGACAGGCCGATTCACCTGATCGGTCTGGTCTCCGACGGGGGCGTGCATTCGCACATCGACCACCTCAAGGGGCTGCTCACGATTTTCGCCCGTGAGGGCCTGACCGAGGTCTACGTCCATGCCTTCACCGACGGGCGCGACACCGACCCCCACGCGGGCCTCGACTACCTGCGCGACCTTTCGATGCACATGGCCACCACGACGGGCAAGATCGCCTCGATCTGTGGGCGCTACTACGCGATGGACCGCGACAAGCGCTGGGAGCGTGTCAAGCTGGCCTACGACCTGATGGTTCACGGCAAAGGCGAATTCAAAAACGCCAGCCCGATGGACGCGATGGAGCGTTCCTACGACAACGATGTGACCGATGAATTCATCAAGCCCATCGTCATCACCGAAAAGGGGCAACCGACCGCCACCATCCAGGACGGCGACGTGGTGTTCTGTTTCAACTACCGCACCGACCGGGGCCGCGAGATCACTGAAGCCCTGACCCAGCAAGCCTTCCCCGAGCAGGACATGGAGCCGCTCGACCTCTACTACCTGACCCTCACCCGCTACGACGACACCTACAAGAACGTCAAGGTGCTCTTCGAGAAGGACAACCTGACCGAGACGATGGGCGAGGCCGTCGCGAAAGCCGGGCGCACCCAAATCCGCATTGCCGAGACCGAGAAGTATCCGCACGTTACCTTCTTCTTCTCAGGCGGTCGCGAAGACCCCTTCGAGGGAGAAACCCGCCTGATGGCCCCCTCCCCAAAAGTGGCCACCTACGACCTGCAGCCCGAGATGAGCGCGCGCGAACTCCGCGACAAAATCGTCCCCAAGCTGAAGGAAGGAAAAACCGATTTCGTCTGCCTGAACTTCGCGAACCCCGACATGGTGGGCCATACCGGGGTGTTCTCCGCGGCGGTGAAAGCCTGTGAAGTGGTCGACGAATGCCTCCAGGCAGTCATCGAAGCGGCGCTCGAAAGCGACTATGCGGCCATCGTCCTGGCCGACCACGGCAACGCGGACCGCATGAAAAACCCCGACGGCAGCCCGCACACCCAGCACACCACCGTGCCCGTGCCCTGCATCCTGGTGGACAAGAAACTGCGCCCCCAGATGCATACCGGCGTGCTCGGCGACGTGGCCCCCACGCTCCTCAAGCTCATGGGCATTCCCCAGCCCGAGTTGATGACGGGCAAGCCGCTCTACTAGTGCGGTTTCTGTGTCTCTGCTTGCTGACCGCGCTGGCGTCCTGCACGTCCGGCGGCGGGGGCGAGGGCTTGCACCAAGGGGTGGAAATGCCCGCCTACTTGGCGGCGCAGATTCATTGGCTTGACTCGCTGCAACCAGGGGTCGACAAAAAAGTGAAGGCCGACGACCAATTGGCCGTAGAACACCTCGCCACGACCGACAGCGCGTTCTGGACCAATGAACTCACCTTCTTCAAGGAGCTGGACGTGAACCTGCCCGCCCTGCGCGACATCTTTCAGATCGACGAAGAGCCCGTGGGCGACTTGATCTGGCGGCGCTTTCGACGCAAGGAATCGGTGGAAGCCGGGCTTGACAGCCTGGACGTGCTCCTCGCCCCCGGCGACAGCCTGGGCGTCTGGCCCCTGGGGTTAAAAGCCTGGTGGTCCGAGCAATACAAACTCTATGACACTCACCTCTATTTGGAGCTGCACACCGATACGCTGCCCGGCGTGGCGCGCCCGGTGCTCACGCGTTATTTGATCCGCAACGAGCAGCAGCGCGTGGGCGAAACGCCGGCATTCTATCAAGTGGGCGGCACCCTGAACTACGAGTTGGAGTAAGCCGCCTTTCGGGCCTTCAAGTGGTCGTAGACCTCCCGCCAGGTCGCGCGTGCAGGGGGATAGGGCACCCCGTTTTTGTGGTTCGCCCTGCCGATGCGCCAGATGCGTTTCCAATGCCAGAACAAGCTGCGGTAGGCCTTCCACAAGGAAAAGCCCGGGTCGTAGATGTGCGCGGGTTCGGAGTTCACCCCGTTGAGCTCGATGATCTGAAGGCCCTCGCCCGTTTCCAACGACGCGAGGTTGGGCACCCGCAAATCGAAGCGACCGTAATAGTACCCCTCGATCTGTCGCGCCAACCCATCAAAAAACGCGGTCAATTCTGGCGTAATCAGGTGATTTGCCCCGCGAAACGTGGTGCCCCGCACGTGGTTGCCAATCCATTCGAGGACCCATTTCTCTCCGACGGGGGGCACTTCTTCGAGTCGATCTTTCTGCTCCCGCTCGATTTTCTCTAGGTAGAACTTCGCCCGGTCGCTGCGCTTGGCCAGTTCGTGAAGGGTCGAGGTTCCGTCGCCGATCACGTGCAGGAAATCCTTGTGAACGATGGATGACACAATGCCCAGCGTCTCGTCTGGCAGGCGGGAATAGAGCACCCCCACCTCCACGGACAAATCGATGTAGCCCTGCGCGATCAGGGGATAGGGCGCGTTCTTCAGGTAGCCCTCCAACGCCGCCCGGTCGCCGATTAAGGCCACAGCTTGGCCGCGTTCGCCCCGGTCGGGCTTCAGGATGAAGGGGTAGGCAATGCCTTCGGCTTTCAACCTCGACAGCAAGTCCGGCGCGCTCAACGGCGATTCGATGAGGCACATGGGCGGGCGGTACTTCTGGGGGATGCGGACCAGGACATCATATTTCGAGTAGTAGCAAAAGCCCCCCAGGTGCATAGCGGGGTTGACGGGCACAAAATAGGTTCGGTTCCAGATCCGAAGCGCCAGCCAATGGGCGTAGAGCCAGACGGGGATGTAGACCAGCCGCCAGGGCCAGAATTCCCACTTGAGCCACTTTGGCATCTAGCGAACGGGCTGGGGCTGGTGGATGCCCACGCGGGCTTCGCTGCGTTCGCCGCTCAGGAAATCCTGGTAGTCCATCACGAATTCGCGGCCCGTGCTGGTGACCCCCGTTACGCTGACCGACTCGACGCCAGGGCGCTTCATCCGTACGCGCTCTTCGGCGGGAGCCTGCGCACCACCCTCCAAATGAAACGCGCGAAGCTGGTCCCAATCGCGGGGGGCTTTTTCGTCTATAAAGGCATGGAACCATCGCTTTCGCTCGGCCACCATGCGCTCGTCGTACAACGTGGCCGAGGCCCATACATGCGGCGAAAGCGGGTCGAGCACGGCCCAATGGCGCGCTTGTCCGTCCCACCGAAGCTCCCATAACTCAGGCACATCGGCGCGGGCCAGGACCAAGGTAAACGGCTCGATTTCGTTCAAAGGTTCGCGGCGCAGGGCCTCCACCGGGTCGTCGCTCGCGGCGGCTTCTCGGACGATCAGCCCTCGGCTTTTTTTGTAAGGCGGCGCATGATGGTGTTTCACAAATGCCCCGTTCAGCAAGCACAAGCACCAGCCCGTTTCGCTGGCGGTGATCCAGGTGCCGCCACCTGCATCATCGCGGGGATACAGCACTTGGGGGGTTTCGCCCGCCAGAAAGGGAAAGGAAACCGGACCGCGCGTGGGGCTTTCGTCGCGCGAGGAGCCCAGCACAAAACCACCCGGTGTGGGCAGGTAACTAACCGTGCACATGGCGGCGTTCGTGGCGAAGCGTGGAATCGGCCACCCCGAAGCCCTGGGCCAAATGAACGGTCGGGAATTGGGCCAACACACCGATCTTCAGAATCGCCATGTGGTGGATGGTGTGTTCGTAGACATAGAGCAACTCGCGCTCCAAGGTCGAAGGGACCGTCAACGTGGCCACGCCCTCGGCCCCCAGCTCGCTACGCAGCAGCACGGAAAGATTCTCGGGTCCCAACCCACAAAGCTCGTCACTCAACGCCTTCAAGCGCAGGGCCATGAAACTGGGGTCGTTCTCCAAGCGCACGTCTCGCACGCGATCGTCGTAACAAACTTCTGTTCGTTTGAGCCCGATCAGTAAGCAGTCGTAGAATTCGACAATGTGGCGCAGGTGTTTGCCCAAACTCGCCCCCGACAACAAGTCGATGGGCTGTTGGTATTCCGCTGCGGAAAATTGGGCACAAAGCCCCCTCAATTGAGAGAGCAACGCGCAGGAGGCAGACGCTAGTGGCATAAAAAAGGTCGGTCGATTCACGAAAAATAACAATTCGTTCTCACATCTCGCGGGTGGCTTCCTCCAAAGCAAAGACTTACCTTCTGCCCAGGATGTCCGCCCAGCGACAGAACCTTCGCTTGCCAAGCGCACACCTTGCTGTCCAGATTTTCTTTCCATGAGCCACATCGTCATTTTAGGGAACGGCATCAGCGGCATTACCGCCGCCCGCCACTTGCGCAAACGCTCGGATGCGCGCATCACGATCGTCTCAGGCGAGACCGACCATTTTTTTTCGCGCACCGCCCTGATGTACGTATACATGGGCCACATGCGCTACGAAAACATCAAGCCCTACGAGGACTGGTTTTGGGCGAAGAACCGCTTGGAATTGAAACGAGGGTGGGTGGAAACGGTTGATTTCGAAGCGAAAACCCTTCAGTTCCAAGGCGGCGATTCGCTGTCTTACGACAAGCTGGTGCTGGCCACGGGCTCGAAGCCCAACAAATTCGGCTGGCCGGGCCAGGATGCAACGGGCGTTCAAGGACTGTACTCGTTCCAAGATTTGGAGTCGATGGAAGCGGCCACCACGAAAGACCTCAAGCGCGCAGTGATCGTCGGGGGTGGGTTGATTGGGATCGAAATGGCCGAGATGTTCCGCTCGCGGGGCATCGAAGTCACGATGCTGGTGCGCGAGACCAGTTTCTGGAACAACGTCTTGCCCGCCGAAGAATCGGCGATGGTCAACCACCACATCAAGGCGCATCACATCGACCTGCGGCTGAAGACTGAACTCGATAGCATCCTGACCACTTCCGACAACCGTGTTCGAGGCGTTAAGACGAAGGGCGGGGCGGAGATCGAATGCCAGTTCGTCGGCCTGACCGTCGGGGTCAGCCCCAACATTGGCTTTCTGAAAGGGGGCGCCTTGGAGATCGACCGGGGCATCCTCATCAATGAATTTCTGGAAACCAACCTCCCCGATGTCTACGCCTTGGGCGACTGCGCGCAGCACCGAACCCCGCCCGCAGGCCGCCGTCCTGTCGAGCAGGTATGGTACACCGGGCGAATGATGGGAGAAGCCGTGGCCCGCACCCTGGCGGGCGAGAAAACCAGCTATCAACCGGGCCCTTGGTTCAACTCGGCGAAGTTTTTGGACATCGAGTACCAGATCTATGGCGACATCTCGGCCAGCCCGAAAGAGAACGAAGCGGTGTTCTATCACGAAGCCCCCTGCGGCAAGAAGGCCATTCGCATTGTCTACGAGAAAGACAGCCACAAACTGGTGGGCCTCAACTTGATGGGCGTGCGCTATCGCCATGAGGTCGCCGATCACTGGCTGCGCAAGGGTGCGACGATGCAGGAAGTCCTACCCGAACTCCACAAGGCCAATTTCGACCCTGAGTTCTTTCCGCGTCACGAACAGGCCCTGCTCGGCCAGTACAACGCCAAGCACCCGGACCGCCCGGTGAAAAAACGCGGCAAGCTCCGCGCCCGCCTCGAAACGCTCCTGTCCGCCTAACCGATTTTTCCGATGAAACCACTCAAACTCGTTGGCGGCGTTGCCCTGTTCCTGGGGCTCGGGCTGCTCTTTGCCTCCTTCTTTATGGGGCGCTACGAAGTCACGGATGCGGCCCTGACCCACCTCACCGACGACACCACGGTCGTCTCGGCCCTCGCCGACCTGAAAGGCCAGGAGTTCAGCAAGTTTTCCTTCGTGCCCGAAGCCGCCAGCCGCCTCCAGTCGGTCGAGAAAAGTTGGCTGCTCCCCAGTCTGATGAAAGCCAGCCTGACGGGTCCGATCATCGCCCACAACACGCTGTTCTTCGCCCTTGTTATGGGCTTGGTGATTGGTGGGGGGCTGCTGATCATCCTGCCGAACTTGAAAAAGACCCCGGGCATCAAGAACGACGGGATTTTCTTCCGCTCGCTGACTTCGGCGAAGTTCTGGGGCGTCGTACTGGGCACGGTGCTGATCAGTTTCTACATCCTGCTCTACTTCTACCCCGAGTGGATGACCGAGTGGATCGCCCTGATGAATCCGCTGCACGCCTTTTTCCACGGTTCGGATGGCGGCGGGGCAAGCCAGTGGTTCCTTTATGGGACGATGTACACCATCGCCGTGGTGGTGATGGGCGTTCGCAAAATCATCAAGTACCGCCACAGCAAGTACCAGATCGTTCGGACCATTTCGGTCATGTTCTTCCAGACCTGTTTCGCCTTTATTATCCCCGAAATCCTGGTGGCACTGAACCAGCCTTACTTCGATTTTAAGAACATGTGGCCGCTGGACTACGACTTCTTCTTCACCTGGCACTTGGACGGCCTGACCCAATCGGGTGGATTGGGCATGTTCATGCTGGTCTGGGGCATTGCGCTCTTCGTGGTTGGTGTGCCGATTTTCACCTACTTTTTCGGCAAGCGGTGGTACTGCTCGTGGGTCTGTGGCTGTGGTGGTCTGGCCGAAACGGCGGGCGACCCCTTTCGTCAGTTGTCGAGCAAAAAACTGAAGGCCTGGCAGATCGAACGGTGGTTGATTCACGGCGTACTGGTTTTCGCGGTGATCATGACCATTGGCGTGCTTTTCACCTACTTCACTGAGTCCTATACCTTCCTGGGCTTTATCCCCACCGAAGAACTCAAGTTCTGGTACGGCTTCCTGATCGGTGCGATCTTCTCAGGGGTCGTTGGAACGGGTTTCTATCCCCTGATGGGCAACCGCGTGTGGTGCCGCTTCGGTTGTCCGCTCGCCGCCTACCTGGGGATGGTGCAACGCTTCAAGTCGCGCTTCCGTATCACCACCAACGGCGGGCAGTGCATCTCCTGCGGTAACTGCTCGACCTACTGCGAAATGGGCATCGACGTGCGGGCCTACGCCCAGCGGGGGCAGAACATTGTACGCTCGTCTTGCGTGGGTTGTGGCATCTGTTCGGCGGTCTGCCCGCGTGGCGTTTTGAACCTAGAGAACCGCGACGAGGACGGCCGCTTCGGCGAGGCCGTTCTGCTCGGCAATGACGACCCAGCCCATGCTGATTTGCCCAAGGTCGGATAAGTGAGGCTTCCCCCGGCGGACATACGCGTAATCATCCCGGCCTTCAACGAGGAAGGCAACGTGGGCCTCGTACTCGATGCCCTGCCAAAGGACTGGGTCCGCGAACTCATCGTCTGCGACAACGGCTCGACCGACGGGACAGTGGCGGTGGCAACGGCCCACGGCGCAACGGTGCTTTCTGCCCCGGCACGCGGGTATGGGAATGCCTGTTTGGTGGGGATCGCGCACTTGAACGCCTTGCCAACGAAGCCGGATGTGGTTGTTTTCCTGGATGCGGACCATTCGGATTACCCCGAAGAACTCCCCCAAGTGGTGGGGCCTATTCTGGAAGGCACGGCCGATCTGGTCATTGGCTCGCGGGCGTTGGGACACCGAGAAAAAGGGTCGATGACTGGCACACAGAAATTCGGCAACTGGCTGTCAACCCGGCTGATTCGTCTATTCTACGGAGTAAAATTCACCGACTTGGGGCCGTTTCGGGCCATTCGATACGACGCGCTGATTGCCCTTCAGATGCGCAACAAAAACTTCGGCTGGACGGTCGAAATGCAGATCAAAGCCGCCAAGCAGAAGCTCCGTTGCCTGGAGGTGCCAGTCAACTACCGCCGCCGGAACGCGGGAAAATCCAAGGTGTCGGGCACGGTGAAGGGGGCTTTCCGGGCCGGGCATAAAATTCTTTGGCTCATCTTTCGCTCGCTTTTCACCAAGCGCTAACTCATTCCGTTTCCCATGCACTGGGCTGCCCTGACCATCACGATTACCTACGCCGTCTCGCTGGGCTTCATTTTTTTGTACAGCCTTGCGCACCTGCATTTGGCGTTCACCTACTTGCGCCATCGTCGCCGCCAGCGGGCCTTCGAAGCGCGCCTAACCAAACCCCTCGCGGACGACCAATGGCCGCTGGTCACCGTGCAGTTGCCGATCTACAACGAGCAGTACGTGGTCGAGCGATTGATCGACACGATGGCCGCCCTCGACTACCCCAACGGGAAACTGGAGATCCAGCTTCTCGACGATTCGACGGACGAAACGGTGGGCATCATCGACCGCAAAGTGGCCAGCCTTCCAGCGGGTGGACACACGGTCAACGTCATTCGCCGGGTCGATCGGGTGGGCTACAAAGCGGGGGCCTTGAAGGAAGGATTGACCCTTGCCTCGGGCGAGTTTTTGGCCATTTTCGATGCAGATTTTCTGCCCGAGAAGGACTTCCTGAGAAAGACCGTCCCCGCCCTGGTTCGCGACCCGAAAGTGGGCGTGGTGCAAACCCGCTGGCAGCACCTGAACCGCGGCTACTCGCTGCTTACCCACCTGCAAGCCTTTGGCCTCGACGCGCATTTTACCATCGAACAAGTCGGTCGCCTGAACGCGGGGGCCTTCATCAACTTCAACGGCACGGCGGGGGTCTGGCGGAAGGAAACGATTCTGGACGCCGGCAACTGGCAGGCCGACACCCTGACCGAAGACCTGGACCTCAGCTATCGTGCCCAACTGCGCCACTGGAAATTCGCCTATCTGGAACAGACGGGTGCCCCCGCCGAATTGCCCGCGACCATGAACGCCCTGAAGTCCCAGCAATTCCGCTGGACAAAAGGCGCGGCGGAAAACGCCCGCAAGAACCTGGGCCGCGTCCTGCGCGGAAAGGTCAGCGGCGCGGCCAAGTTCCACGCCCTGTTCCACCTATTGAACAGCGCGCTTTTCCCTTGCATTCTGGCTTCGGCGTTGGTGGCGGTTCCGGCACTCTTCTTCTTTCGCGGCGACCAGGTCGTGACCTGGGAGCAGTGGCTGGTCGTGGTGTTGAAGACCAGCTTCCTCGGCTTGGGCATCAGCTATGGCATTGCCTATTTTTCCGATCGCCGCTTCACGTTGATTAACCTCCTGAAATACCTCTACACCTACCCGCTGTTCCTGGTCTTCTCGATGGGTCTCTCGCTCCACAATGCGATGGCTGTTCTCGAGGGGTATGCGGGGAAGAAAACGCCGTTCATCCGCACCCCGAAGTTCAATCTGGTGAACACCAAAGGGGCCTGGAACGACAAGCGATACCGCGCCCTGCGGGCCAACCCAATGACGATCCTCGAAGGGCTCCTGGCTCTGTACTTCGCCGGGGGGCTATTCTGGGCCTTTCACAACGCGGACTATTTGAACGTCCCCTACCTCTTGATGTTGACCTTGGGCTTTGGGGCGGTGGCCGTCTATTCGTTGCGCCATGCCTACTGTAGCTGATCCCTGGAAACGTGCCCCTGCCTGGTCGGCCTGGGCGGCGGCGGGGCTGAGTCTGCCGCTCTATCTGATCCTCACCTACGTCGTGCCGCGCGAACATTCGGGGCGGCTGGTGCTGCTGTGGATGGGTCTGTTCGCACTCTACGGCGTGATCCTCTTGCGTCAACCGTTGGTCACCAACCTGAAACATTGGCGGCGGATGGCCTTCGTGCTGCGGGCGTTTCTGCTCTTCTCGATCCCCACGCTGTCGGACGATTTCTACCGCTACCTCTGGGACGGGTTCATGACGCTGGAGGGCCGAAATCCCTTCTCGACCAGCCCCGATGCGTTGGTGGCGGCTGGGTACCACTCGCACCACGCGCTCTATGAACTGATCAACTGGCCCAGTTATCAATCGGTCTATCCGCCGGGGGCGCAAGGGCTTTTCGCGCTCAGTAGTTTCGGGCTGAAAGAGAACTTCGTCTACGGGGTCATTTTCCTGAAAGTGATCGTCCTCTGCCTCGACATGGGCACGATCCGCCTGCTGGAAAAGGTGCTGCCCTACTTTGGGAAACCCGCGTCGCTGGCCTTGGTCTATGCCTTCAACCCGTTGGTCATTTTGGAGATCTGTGGGAACGCACACATGGAAGGCCCCGCGATTTTCTTCCTGGTCTTGGGGCTCTTCCTGCTCGCCAAAAAGCAAAGCTGGTGGGCTACGGTGCCCATCGCGGTGGCGGTTTCCATCAAGTTGCTGCCGATGCTCCTGGTCCCCTTCTTGGCCAAAAGCCTGGGTTGGGGCAAAGGGGTGCTTTGGGGCCTGGCCGTTACCGCGCTGTTCCTGCTCAGTTACTTGCCCTTCGGTCTCCAAGCACTACTGGACCACCTGGGGAACCTGCCCGTCTACTTCCAGGACCTGGAATTCAACGGCTCGGTCTACTACGCCTTCAAGTGGCTGGGCTATCAGTGGGCGGGGTGGCCCTGGGTGCTGCGCGGGCTCTTCCTGCTGACGTTGCTCTGGATCGGCCTTCGCCAGAAGACCAACCTGTCGGCGGCACTTTGGGCCAGCTTCGCGGCCTATGGGGTCTACTGCCTGATCTCCGCCTCCTTGCACCCCTGGTACGGGCTGTTCCTCTTGGTGCTGGGCCTGTTCACGCGCAGCCGCTTGGGCCTTGCCTGGACGCTCCTTCTGCCTTGGACGTACCTGGCCTATGGCAATGAAGCCATGCAATTACCGAAGGTGGTTCCGATGCTGGAATACAGCATTTTGGCCACGCTGGCTTTTTGGGAGTGGCGCGAAGCGCGGGCCTACCAGCCGCCCGACGGATCGGTGTCTGCTGGGGGATCGTCGTAATACGGGTCGTAATACGGATCTTCCTCACCTGCTGGATCAGCCGAAGGATCAGCATAGGGGTCCGCATACGGATCATCACCATAAGGATCGTCGCCGTAGGGATCATCACCATAGGGGTCGTCCTCGTACGCAGGTTCCTCCTTCGGCAGGTGCTTCAAGCGCGGGTCCTCACGGCCTTCTCGCTCCCAAAAATCGGGGTCGCTGCCGCCGCCATTTCCACCGCCCTCGGGGGGCGACAGGCTGTATTTCTTCGGCTTCTTTTTGCCCGCAGGATTGAAGCGAATGCCAAGCGTCGCGACGAACACCCCTTCGTTGTTACCCGAATAAATGTCTTGATCCAAGGCATCGAGCTTGTCTTGGAACGTGAAGCGATAGCTCAGTTCGGGCACCACCGCCACCCGGTTCGACACCCAGATGTCGGCCCCTAGGCCCACGGGCACCACGAAGGCCAACTGGGAATTGCGCGTCACCTCGCCGCTAGTGACGCCATTTGTGACAGTAAGTGTTGGTTTGTTCTGAAGTAAGCCTGCACCTACAGTGACGTAGGGTTGGATCAATTTGTGTTTGCCGTCGCGCTGGGCATGTTTGATCACCCGGTCGTACACCAAGTAGAGCCGCATCGAGGCGGTGAGTTCCTTGCCTGTATTGGTCAACTTGTAATCCAAACCATCGATGGTCGCCTTCGAATTCAGGCCCATGTAATGGAAATCAACGCTAAAGAGCGTTCGTGCCCACCACTGATAGGCCAGTCCCACACGGAAGGCAACGTTCAAATCGCCGGGGGCCCACTTGTCGTTCAAGTCCGAACGAAGGGAGGCCACACCGATGCCGCCTTGGTATTGAAGGGGGCCTCGGTTGTAATAGGAGTCAAAAAACCCCGAGTATTCGACCGCCCGTTTCTTTTGGGCAAAGCCGCTGGCACCCACGCAAAGCAGGAGAAGGAAGGAAAAACAAACACGCATCTGGAAGGAATTCAGGGGCCTGCCCGCGCAGACCAGGACACAAAACTAGCGATTCTTCCCCCTAGAACGCAGAATTGCTTAGGGAGTTGCCTGGGGCAAGGGTTCAAGCCAGCGCAGCAAGAACCGGTCGACCACCTGGATCACCAGAACATCCGGGGGGCTTTGGACGAAATACGCCGGATCAGGATAGGGCTGCTCCACAAACCAGGTGTGGCCAATGTGACGACTCAGCAACGGAAAAAGGGAATGAGAAAACGAGTCGCCAAACCAGAGAACTTCCAGGTCGTTTGCCTGCGAATGGCCGTGAATGCCTGCGTCGGCGTGTGATTTGCCCGCGGGCGGATACTCGAACCACATCCCTTCAATGGGAGGGGCAAACAATAACGGTACGCTCTCACGCCCTACTGACAAGCCTTCGGCCCAGAAGGGCCGCACTAGGTTGCCGCCCTCTGTCGGTCGGTTGATTTGCTGCATGTCTCGCCGGGCCAGAGCCGGACCCAACTCCAACCAGCGGCCCAAGGAATCCATGATCACTTCATAGCCCAGGAAAGCCCCCGCTTCGTTCCAATGCGTGTCGGTGCGGAAATAAAGTGGGCCCGTCGATTTGTGTGAAAGGAGCGGCGCGGTCAGGTCGATGAGCCTCACGTTTGGCACCGCCGATAGTGCTGTGCGCACCTCTTGATGAAGCGACCGTTCGACCAGCCAAGAAGAATCGGGCAAGTGCTCGGGGTAGACCATTTCTTTATCCGGAATCAGAACGACGACCACCAACAAGTCCAACGAATCCGACCAATCACTGAGTTGCTGGACGCGGGCCCGCAAATTCTTCTGCTGAACCGCATCGGGCAAAACCCAACCACTCGGACTGGCCACTACGTGGGTTTGGGGTTCGAGCAACCAGTTGTCCCTCCCAAGAGAAAAAGGTGGAATGGCGCGCAAGTGATCACTTCGACTGGAGGTTTCTGCCATCCAGCGATGAGCCCGAGACCGCCAGGGCATTCGATCCTCATAGGCGTTGCCTGTGTTTTTCAACCAACGCCACGGGTCGGTCTGAGTCACCTGTGGCACTTCTTGCAGCAGGCGAAACTCTTCGTACGAACCGTTGCGAACCCAAGACCAGCCTTCAACGACTGGCACACACAAGCCAACTACCATTAGGCCCGCAAAGGCCCTTCGAAGCAAGGAACGAGGGCTGGTTGTCCGCCACGCAATTGCAAGCAAGGCGATGCCCACAGCAGCCAAAAAGGCCCACAACCAATGCCGTGGTGGCGAAAGGTTTCGTAATGGCACGGGCGGGCCCACTGACCAGTGAGCAGGCCAGGGTGGCCCAGCTCCGTTAAGCAGTGGAAAAGTGGTCGCCTCGCTCAGAAACTCATGGGCTACTTGGCCAGAATCCCACCGGCAGACCCGACCATTCTGGAAGTAGGCCACTTCTCCAATCGCCACCTGGGGCCCCGGACGAATGAAAAACCAACGATCCATGAATGCCCCTTCGGGCAAGGAAAAATGGAGCAGACCCGGCACTTCGACTTTCCCAGGCACGGGGACCCAAATCGGTCCGTTGGACGGATCGGTTGCGTAGACGAAAGCCACGCTGTCCTCATGCCCAGGGTCGACCGTTACCTCGACGAACGCACCTTCGGGCACACGGTAGTGCGCGGGGTAGCGCAGCAGCCACGCCAAACCCCCGAAAACCACAAGGATCAAGAGGAGCGAGAGCAGGCGGGCTTTGGTCAGTGGGCGCATCAGAAGCGGTAGTAGATGAACGCATTACTCTTCTCGGCTCCCGAAAGGACCAGACAACCCAGCAGCAGAGCCAAAAGCACCAGCGAACGGGCGAATTGCCATTCGAGCGCCGGACGAAGCGAGGGCCTGGGCCAAGGCAAACAGCACACTACACCCAGAATCAACGCAATGAGTGGAAAACCCCGGGCCAGCCAGTCCGCTTGAAAAGCTCCATCGCCGGCCACCAAGGCCCGGAAATACCCCGCCCCTTGCCCCAGCGAAGAGGCAGCAAACCAAATCCAGCCCAAGCCCACAGCCGCCACGAGGTAGAGGTGGCGAAGCAGCCGTGGCAGCCGAGTGAGCCCCCGACCAAACGCCCCGCGTTCCAACATCAGGAAGGCCCCGTGCCATAGGCCCCAAACCAAGAACGTCCAGTTCGCGCCGTGCCAAAGCCCTGTCAGCACAAAGACGATCAATAGATTGCGCTGGGTCCGCCAGAAACTGCCCCTGTTGCCGCCCAGCGGGATGTAGAGGTAATCACGAAACCAGGTGGAAAGGGTAATGTGCCAGCGTTGCCAAAATTCGCGCACAGATTGAGCTGCGTACGGCCGCCGGAAGTTTTCGGGAATGCGGAACCCTAGCATGCGGCCCATGCCGATGGCCATGTCCGAATACCCACTGAAATCGAAGAATATCTGAATGGCATAGGCCAAGGCCCCGAGCCAAGCAGCGCCGACTGTCAATTGGTCCGAAGGCAGCTTGAACAGCCGTTCGGAAATCACGGCCACTTGGTCGGCGATCAGGAGTTTCTTGCTGAGGCCGATCACAAACCGCCCGGCTCCGTGCGCCACGCCGTCCCAGGTAACCAGTCGGTCCTTCAAGTGTCGGGCGATGTCGCGGTAGCGGACAATCGGCCCGGCGATCAGTTGGGGAAAGAAACTGATGAACAGGCCCAAGCGAAACGGATTGCGCTCGGCAGGGTGAAGGCCGTGCTTCACATCAATCAAGTAGGCCAAACTCTGGAAGGTGAAAAACGAAATGCCGATGGGCAGGTAGGCATCGCCAATTTCCTTCTCCGGCGCGCCAAACCAGGTGCCCACTTCCCATACGCTTCGGGCCAGAAAGCCGATGTATTTAAAGTAGACAAGTGGCAACAAATTGGCCAACACAGCGAAGGTCAACCGAAGCCGTTGGGGCCGCCCGTCGCTTCGCGCAATCCAAGGCCCGGCCCAGGCATTGAAGGCCACGGTGCCCATCATCAGGAAGACCATCGTCTTCTCGCCCCAGGCGTAAAACACCAAGCTGGCCAGCAGGAGAAAGGCGTTTTTCCACCGGACTGTCGGCACTGCCCAGGCCAAGAGGAGGACCGCAGGCAAAAAAATCGTCAGAAAAACCAGCGAGGAGAACAGCACGGCGCAAGATACACAACCACCCGGGCGCAGAGGGGAGCGTATTTTTGTAGATTTGGGCATTCCCCCGCATTGTGTCAGAATCCACCACCACAGCGCCGTTGCGCTTCGCCGACATTCCCTTGCACGCGACCGTGCAGGACAGCCTAGCGGCCATGGGCTTTGACAGCCCCACGCCCATTCAAGCCCAGGCCATTCCCCTTGTCCTCGAGGGCAAAGACATCATCGGCACCGCCCAAACCGGCACCGGAAAAACCGCCGCGTTCCTTCTTCCGATCATCAGCCGCCTGGCCGAGCAGGAAGAAAAAGGCACCCGCCAGAAAAAAGGCATCAACACCCTAATCATTGCGCCGACCCGCGAGCTGGCCATGCAGATCGACCAGCAACTGGAAGGCTTCGGCTACTTCTGTCCCATCAGCTCAATTGCTGTCTACGGCGGTTCGGGTGGCGACGTGTTCGAGCGCGAAAAGCGAGCCCTTTCTTCCGATGTGGATTTTGTGGTGGCGACCCCTGGTCGCTTGCTCTCGCACCTCGCGATGCGCTATGTGGATTTCTCGCACCTCGAACACCTGGTGCTCGACGAGGCCGACCGCATGCTCGACATGGGGTTCTTCGACGACATCATGAAGATCGTAAACACCACGCCGGACACCCGTCAGACGCTCCTCTTCTCGGCCACCATGCCGCCGAAGATTCGCAAGCTGTCCGAGACCATCCTCAAGGACCCTTCGAGCATTTCGATTGCCATCTCGAAGCCCGCCGAGCGCGTCAACCAACGCGCGTTCATGGTCCACGACATGGACAAGTTGAAGCTGATCGAAGGCCTCTTCCATGACGGGGATCCACGGTCAACCATCGTGTTCTGCTCGACCAAACGGGACGTCGCTGCGGTGGCCCGCCAACTGCAAAAACTCAGCTTCTCGGCCGAGGCCTTTCACTCGGGCATTCTGCAAGAGGAACGCGAACGCCTGCTGGCCAAATTCAAGAACCGCGAGGTGAAGATTTTGGTGGCGACCGACATCCTCTCGCGCGGCATCGACATCGAGGACATCGACCTGGTAGTGAACTACGAAGTGCCCCGCGACCCCGAGGACTACATCCACCGCATTGGCCGGACGGCCCGCGCGGCGGCCAAGGGCGAAGCGATCACCTTCATCAACGAGTACGACATGGGCC
>CAYGKP010000013.1:0-23502 GCA_964350605.1 uncultured Cytophagales bacterium | reverse complement strand
GGGGCGAAGGGCTTACCTATCGCGAGCAAGCCGACCTGTTGATGGCCAACCTCCACGCCATTCCATCGGGGGCCAACCAAGCCACCGTAAGCGATTTCTACCATGAAGGGAAGTCCGTGACGCTGACCTGGAAGGAAGGCGTCAGTGCCCAGGTGCAGGCCCAGAAGCTGTACCAGAAAGCCCGCCAACAAGGCAAGGAGAAGGAAGTGCTGGAGCAAGCCATCGAGAGCCATCAGACGGCCTTGGCGAGGCTCGCCGAAGAACTTGAGGTGCTTCAGGCTGCCAACACCAAAAAGGAACTGGCGCGCTTCCAGAAAGAAGAGAAAGCCAAGGCGGTAGTCGAGGAAGCGCCCTACCACCTGCATGACTTTCAGGGCTATCAAATCCTGGTCGGCCGGAACTCGAAAGCGAACGATAAGTTGACCTTCGGGGTGGCCAAGAAGGACGACCTGTGGCTGCATGCCCGGGGCTTCTCGGGCTCGCATGTGGTGATTCGCCGAAAGGGGAAGGAGGGGGTCCCCGCATCGGTCAAGGAACAGGCCGCACGGCTCGCGGCGTTTCACTCGAAAGGCAAGCGCGAAGGCACCTGTCCGGTCATCTGCACCGAGCGAAAGTTCGTCCGCAAACCCAAAGGCGCATCCGCTGGAGCCGTTCTTGTCGACCGGGAGGAAGTCATCCTCGTCCCGCCCGAGCCGTTTTCGTAACTTTGTGGCCCTCCGGTCCGCATTTCTAAATTCCCATGTTCGAAAGTCTATCCAGTAAGCTCGACCGCGCCTTCAAAACCCTCAAAGGGTCCGATCGCATTTCGGAAACCAACGTCGCTCAAACGACCAAGGAAATCCGCCGCGCGCTCGTCGATGCTGACGTTCATTACAAAGTCGCCAAGGAGTTCACCGATACGGTGAAGGAGAAGGCCCTGGGCCGCGATGTGCTCAGCGCGGTCAGCCCCGGGCAGTTGTTTGTCAAAATCGTACAGGAAGAACTGGCAGCCCTCATGGGTGGCCAGAAGACCGACTTGCAGATCAAAGGCGAGCCCGCCGTGATTTTGGTGGCTGGGCTTCAAGGTGCGGGGAAAACCACGTTCTGTGGCAAGCTCGCGCGCCAACTAAAAAGCCAAGGCCGCGAGGTGATGCTGGCTGCTTGCGACATCTATCGCCCCGCCGCGGTCGAACAACTCAAGACCTTGGGGGCGCAGGTGGGCGTTGACGTCTACTCGGAAGAGGACCCCAAGGATGCCGTGGCACTCGCCAAGCGGGCGGTTGAACACGCCAAGAAGCTCAACAAGCGCGTAGTGATTGTCGATACCGCCGGACGCTTGGGCATCGACGAAAAGATGATGGACGAGATCGCCGCGATCCAGAAAGCCCTCCGCCCCTCGGAGACGCTGTTCGTGGTCGATGCGATGACCGGTCAGGATGCGGTGAATACCGCACAAGCCTTCGACGAGCGATTGAACTTCGACGGCGTGGTGGTCACCAAGCTCGACGGCGACACCCGCGGTGGTGCGGCTTTGTCGGTAAATGCGGTGGTCGGCAAGCCGATCAAACTCGTCTCAACAGGGGAGAAGATGGAAGCCCTCGAGGCGTTCCACCCCGAGCGGATGGCCAGCCGAATTCTGGGTATGGGCGACGTGGTTTCGCTCGTTGAGAAAGCCCAAGAGAACTTCGACGAAGACGAATCGCGGAAGCTGGCCAAGAAGCTACGCAAGAACACCTTTGACTTCGAGGACTTCTTAAAGCAACTCGACCAGATCGAGAAGATGGGGAACATGAAAGACCTCCTGGGCATGATCCCCGGCGTGGGCAAAATGATGAAGAACGTCGAGGTGGACGAGGATGCCTTCAAGCCCGTGCGTTCGATCATTTATTCCATGACCCCACACGAGCGCCAGAACCCTGACCTGATCAACGGCAACCGCCGCAAGCGGCTTGCGGATGGTTCGGGCACCTCGATTCAGCAGGTGAACCAACTGATGAAGCAGTTCGAGGACATGCGCAAGATGATGCGCAAAGCCGGTCAGATGAAGGGCAAGGGCCGCGGCATGATGCCTGGTATGCCGGGCTAGTACTGTAACCAATGAGTCAGCCACTTACGCTCCAAACGAATCCAGAGCACCAGAAACTTTTCAAGTTTCTTGCGAAGGCTTTTCCCGAGTGTCAACTCAAGGAACGCAAAGGCCTAGTGTGGGTGGTTGCTAGGTCCGGATGGGTGGGCGCGAGGGTGTCATGGCGGCAGGGGCGTATCGAAGTTGACCCGGAGATTCCCAAGCGCAGCTACTTACTGCTGCTGGTCCTTTCGTTTTTTGTTAGTCTGATTCTGTCCGTTGTCATCTATTACTTGACAGTGGCTAAGAAGCAGCGAAAGCTGGTTTCGGAAGTCAAGGAGGCCCTCGAATCGTTCAAGTAATACAACTAGCTGATTTGAAACTTGATCAGCTGATCAGCTTGGGCTTCCAGCGCCTTTTGGGTGCCGAGCTCGACAACCTTGCCTTCCACGAACTTCTCTTCCACCTGGGGAATCCGCACCCGCAAGGGGAGCGTGAAGGCACCCAGGTAAGCCAAGATGTCATCGAGGTGGGAGAGGGCCTGGGCCGAACCCATGCGGCCTGAACCAAGGCCCACGAGGGCCACGGCCGTATCCTTCAGAGTGGCTCGGGGCAATCCGTCAATCATTGTTTTCAGCACCCCGGGAAACGAGCCGTTGTACTCGGGGACAATCAACACGACGCGCACGCTTTGAACCAAGGGAAGCACCACCCGGTCGAAATCGGGGCTTTTCTCGCCATAGAGGGCCGAGAACGCAAAGTCTTTCGGTAGGCCCGTGAGGTCCATCGGGAGGCTTTCCAGCCCTTTCTCCATCAAGAGCCCCGCGTACCAAGTGGCCAACTGTGCGCTGACCGATCCGCGTCGGTTGGTGCAAGCAAGAACGGTCGTCATGGGCGAAAACTACGAAGGGAAAAAGAAAAGGGGCCTGTGGGCCCCTTTCCGTTGGAGTGGGCAGGGATTAGCGTCCGCCGATTTGGGCGCGGAAGTATTCGCGGTTCATGCGCGCGATGTTCTCCAGCGAAATTCCCTTGGGGCATTCCGCTTCACAAGCTCCCGTGTTGGTGCAAGCACCAAAGCCTTCTGCGTCCATTTGTGCGACCATGGCTTTGGCACGAACTGCGCGCTCGGGTGCGCCCTGAGGGAGGAGTGCCAATTGCGAAATCTTCGCCGAGACAAACAGCATGGCCGAAGCGTTCTTACATGCCGCGACACAGGCACCACAGCCGATGCAGGTTGCCGCGTCAAGGGCCGAATCGGCTTTTTCTTTTTCAATGGGAATGGCATTGCCATCGGGTGCCGAACCAGTATTAATGGAAACGAATCCTCCCGCTTCGATCACTCGGTCGAAGGCCGATCGGTCAACGGCCAAGTCTTTGACAACTGGAAAGGCCGAGGCACGCCAAGGCTCGATCACGATGGTATCCCCATCGCTAAACGAACGCATGTGCAGTTGACAGGTGGTCACCAGGTTGCCCGGCCCATGTGGGCGGCCATTGATGAACATTGAGCACATGCCGCAAATGCCTTCCCGACAGTCGTGGTCGAAGGCCACGGGCTCTTCCCCTTTCTCGACCAACTCGTAGTTGAGCTGATCCATCATCTCGAGGAACGAGCTGTCAGGCGATACATCCTTGATGGGGTAGGCCACCATTTGGCCCTTGTCCTTGGGGCTCGATTGGCGCCAGATTTTGAGTGTCAGATCCATAGAGCGTGTGCTACTTGTAGCTTCGCGTTTTGAGTTCAACGTTGTCGAAGACCAGGGCCTCCTTGTGCAGCTTCTGCGCCTTGCTTGGGCCTTCCCAGGCCCAAGCCGACACATACGCATAATTCTTATCGTCGCGCAGGGCTTCGCCCTCGGCCGTTTGCGATTCTTCGCGGAAGTGACCACCACAGGACTCCTTACGGTCCAGTGCATCGCGGCACATCAACTCGCCAAGTTCCAGGAAGTCGTAAACACGACAGGCCTTTTCCAATTCTGGATTGAAACCTGCGTCCGATCCGGGAATGCGAATGTCCTTCATGAATTCCTCTTTGAGCTTCTGGATTTCAGCAATCGCCCAGTTGAGTCCCTCCGCGTTGCGGGCCATGCCGCATTTGTCCCACATGATCTTGCCTAAAGCCTTGTGGAAATAATCCACGGGCTTTGTTCCTTTCACAGCGAACAAGCCCTTGATCTGGTCTCGAACGGCTTTCTCGGCCTCCGCAAACTCCGGCAAGTCGGTCGAGAAGCGCGGCGTACGGATGTCGTCGGACAGGTACTCCCCAATGGTGTAGGGGATTACGAAGTAGCCATCAGCTAGCCCTTGCATCAGGGCCGATGCGCCCAGGCGGTTTGCGCCGTGATCCGAGAAGTTGCACTCGCCCAGGGCATAAAGGCCCGGCACGGTGGTCATCAGGTTATAGTCGACCCACAGACCGCCCATCGTGTAGTGAACCGCTGGGTAGATGCGCATGGGGCGCTCGTAGGGGTTCTCGTCGGTGATCTGTTGGTACATGTCGAACAGGTTGCCATACTTGGCGGCAACCACGTCTTTGCCCATTCGGCCAATCGCATCGGCAAAGTCCAAGTAGACCGCCATGCCCGTTGTGCCCACTCCGTACCCCGCATCGCAGCGTTCCTTCGCGGCACGCGAGGCCACATCACGCGGCACCAAGTTTCCGAAAGCCGGGTAGCGGCGCTCGAGGTAGTAGTCGCGCTCGTCTTCCGGGATTTCGTTCGGATGGCGTTTGTCTCCTTTTGCTTTAGGTACCCAGATGCGTCCGTCGTTGCGCAGAGACTCAGACATAAGTGTCAGCTTCGACTGGTGCTCGCCCGAAACGGGAATGCAGGTAGGGTGAATCTGCGTGAAGCAAGGATTGGCCATGAAGGCCCCCTTCTTGTGCGCCCGCCAGGCAGCGGTCACGTTCGAGCCCATTGCATTGGTCGAGAGGAAGAACACATTGCCATAGCCGCCACTCGCCAGCACGACCGCGTGGGCCGCGTGGCGTTCGATCTCGCCGGTCACCAGGTTTCGCGCAATGATGCCGCGTGCCTTGCCGTCGACCAGCACCACGTCCATCATTTCATGGCGGGTGTACATGGTCACTTTCTTCTTCTGTACCTGGCGCATCAGCGACGAGTAGGCACCAAGAAGAAGCTGCTGCCCTGTTTGCCCCTTGGCGTAGAAGGTGCGCTGCACTTGTACACCACCAAACGAACGGTTGTCTAGCAAGCCGCCGTAGTCGCGGGCGAATGGCACGCCTTGCCCCACCGCTTGGTCAATGATGTTGACACTCACCTCAGCAAGGCGATGTACGTTCGCCTCGCGAGAGCGGTAGTCACCCCCTTTGATGGTGTCGTAGAATAGGCGGTAGATGCTATCACCATCGTTCTGGTAGTTTTTTGCAGCATTGATACCACCTTGTGCAGCAATCGAGTGGGCTCGGCGCGGGCTGTCCTGAAAACAGAACACCTTCACGTTGTAGCCCAATTCGCCTAAACTGGCGGCAGCCGAAGCACCTGCCAGACCGGTACCGATCACAATGATGTCCAAGTGCCGCTTGTTGGCGGGGTTCACCAAGTCGACGTGCGACTTGTGCGAAGTCCACTTGTCGGCCAGTTCGCCAGCGGGAATTTTAGCGTCGAGTTTCATGGTAGCCATGGCTTAGAGCGACTGAATGAGGAAGTAAAGCGGGGCTACAATGAAGCCCGCGCTGATAAGAACGGCGTAGACCACGCCAGCCTTCTTGACCAGCGGGGTGTATTTGGGGTGGTTCCAGCCAATCGACTGGAAGGCCGAGGAGAAACCGTGGATCAAGTGGAAGCACAAGGCGATCATCGCAATGACATAAACCGCCGTATACCAAGGCTGTTCGAAGGAATACTTCACCACCGAGTAGAGATCGAACATGTCGGTGCCCGCCACCATGTCCGAGGCGGTGTGTTCACCGGCGCCGACCCAGACTTTCAGCTTCGACTTCCAGAAGAAGTTCGAGAGGTGAAGGATCAGGAAGAACAAGATGGTGGTGCCCAGAAAGCCCATCCAGCGCGCCGCCCATTTCGAGTTCGACGCGCCGTCATATTTCGCATAGCCAACTGGGCGGGCCTTTTTGTTCTTAAAGATCAGCGCGAGGCCCTGAATGATGTGGAGGAAGAAAATGCCGAATAGGCCGACCTCCGACACCTTAATGATGGTGGTGTGGGCCATGAAGTGTGCGTACTCGTTGAAGGCGAGGCCGCCGTCGTCTTTGATCAGGAGCAAGTTGCCTGCCATGTGAACCACAAGGAACAAGATCAGTCCCAGGCCCGAGAAGGCCATGAGCAGCTTGCGACCCAGGCTACTGGTGAGTGTGGTTTTGATCCAGCTCATGAAGGGGGAATTCGTTATCGGTGGTGGGAATCGTGATACGAAACGTGGGAAAGTTAGCCGCGAAGGGCGGCCCCACAAAGCCAAGGGTTCCTATTTGGACGATTTCTAAATAATTTTGGATCCTTCGCCCCTCTGGTTCGCACCATTCGAAGGGGTGATTGGTTGGAGAACAGGTTACCTTGCCCAAAGGTTGAGTGATCAACCGGGAAGTCACTGGGTGATTTCCAGATCCATCGGTGAACCTAACTTGTCATGCGCGCCGGCCTACGCTTTAGTCTTCTTTTGTTTGTCCTTTTGCTGGCCGGTCGATTTACTTCGGTCCAGGCCAGCCATTTGCGCGCAGCAGACATTGTGGCCGAGCGGGTATCGAACCTGCAGTACCGCATCACACTGAGTATTTACGTTGACAATGGGCCTGCTAGTGCGTTGTTGCTGCCCCCCAACTTGGTCATCAGTGATGGTACCATCGTTACGCTTCCACTCACCACGCCAGTCTTCTTGGGCAACGAGACGGAGGCCTACACGTTTGTTTATACCCATACATTTCCTTCTGTAGGTAGCTATTTGATTTCCTACACTGAAGCCTTCCGTAACGCAGGCATTTTGAATATCAACAATTCGGGTTCGGTGAACCTGCATGTAGAAACCTTCATCCGCATCCCGACAGTCGAGCCGGGAAACATTCTCAACAGCACTCCGCAGCTTTCAGTACCGCCAATCGATGTGGCGAATGTGGGTCAAATTTGGACCCATAACCCCGGTGCGTTCGACCCAGATGGTGATTCCATCTCATTTGTGTTGGTCACCCCAAAGGCGGATTTGATCAGCAACGTGCCAGGCTATGTTTTGCCCAATCAGGTCACGCCCGTGCCGGCCACAGCCTTTACCATCGACCCGATTAGTGGTCAGATCACCTGGAACGCCCCCATCACGCAAGGTGAGTACAACATTGCCTTCCTGGTTGAGGAGTGGCGCAACGGGGCTCGGATTGGGTTTGTGCGCCGCGACATGCAGATCATTGTGCAAGGCCCCAACAATCGCCCGCCGAATCTGTACTTGCCGTCGGACACCTGCATTTCGGCTGGGGTGGAGCTCATCGAGGAGGTTTTTACCGGCGATCCGGACGGCCATTCGGTCAGTCTGGTGGGCGTGGGCGGCCCTTTTGAGCTGGCCAGTGACTCAGCTTACCTCACGGTCACCAAACCAGCGGTCGATACAGCCGTGGGCACCTTCCATTGGACGGCGAACTGTGAGGCGGTGCAACGCCAGCCTTACATCACAGTCTTCAAAGCCGAGGACGACCCGTTTGGCGTCCAAAAGCTCGCCACCCTGGGCGAGTTCCTGATCTATGTTCATGCCCCCGCGCCGACGGGTCTTGTGGCAACGCCGACAGCCAGTTCGATTGATTTGGCGTGGAACAACTACACCACCCAATTCCCGGATTGCGACATCACGGGTACAGAAATGATCATCTACCGCAGCGATTGCGATTCCAGCGGGATCAGCCGATCAGCCTGTGCCGTTGGCGTGCCGTCGAGTTGGGGCTTCGTGCCGATTGCTTCTGTGCCGGTTGGGGCGACTGCGTTCAGTGATCTCACTGTGGAGGAGGGCGCGCAGTATTGCTACGTGATCGCAGTTGACTTTCCACCTGTGCCCGACGGCGAAAGCTATGCGAGTGCCGCTGCATGTGCGGGGCTTTCCCTCCAGTCACCTGTGTTG
Source organism: uncultured Cytophagales bacterium (assembly GCA_964350605.1). Lineage (GTDB taxonomy): Bacteria > Bacteroidota > Bacteroidia > Cytophagales > JAAEPT01 > CAYGKP01. Next base: position 15,389 of record CAYGKP010000013.1, on the reverse strand, counting down.
ACCAATGTGGACGTGACCGTGACCGACCCTGCGATTGGTGAGATCGAGTTGGTCTGGGCACCACCGTTTGATCGCACGGTGGGGGCACCGTTCCAATACCGCGTTCTGCGTTCGTTGGGTGTAGGCACCTCTAACTTTGTGCCCATCTCCGGGCTTCAAAGTGGCCTGACCTATACTGACACGGGCCTTAATACAGCCGACACTTCTTACAGCTATGCGATTGAGTTGTACGACAGTGGTTCGGGCTTGCTCGATACCTCTGCCTCGGCCAGTTCGGTGGACCTGCAGTTGATGCCGATCAACAACGGCATCCGGGTTGATTGGTCTTCATCAGTGCCTTGGTCCTACGCCAACGAGCTTCAAATCATCCACATGGATTCGGTCGGTTTGGGCACCTTCACCCGGGTGGATACCCTGATTGGCGGAACCTTCACTACGGACATCCTCGGACTTACAGCGGGAGACTCGATTTGCTTCTTCGTGGAGACCCGCGGGGCGTATTGCCGCCCAGAAATTCCGAGCACCCACATCAACAACAGTCATATCAAATGCGCCCGCCCCATCGACACGCGGGCCCCATGCGCCCCCGAGTTGACCATTCAATCGTTGGACTGTGGCACTTTCAATCCCCTGGCTGCAGTCCAGAACCAGATTGATTGGACCTATACAGTCACGCCCGACTGCGACAACGATGTGACGGGCTACAACATCTATTTTAAGGAGACTCTCAGCCAGCCCTATACCTTGCTGACCAGCGTGGACAACGCCACCACGACCTACCTGCACACTGGTTTGTCTAGCTACCGCGGCTGTTACGTGGTGACGGCCCTCGATCAGGTCGGGAATGAAAGCGTCTTTTCCTCGGAGGTTTGCAATGACAACTGCGAGGTGCTGGTCCTGCCCAACGTCTTTACGCCCAATCAAAGCGGCCCGAACGAGACCTTCATTCCCATCGATTCGCGCTACGTACTCTCGATTGATTTCGAGGTCTACAACCGCTGGGGCGTGCTTGTCTTCTCGCAAAAAGGGAACACTCAAATCGACTGGAACGGGCACGGCAATAACGGGGAACCTTTGGTAGATGGCGTCTATTACTATAGTGCCGAGACACGCTTCGAAGTGCTTGATGAGCGAGTCGAGACATTTAAAGGATGGGTACTGCTAGTCCGGTAGTGGAAAATCAGCAAGGCACTGTCGACCTCCCCGAAGGAAAGTTGCTGGTGCTTTTTGATGGGGTGTGCAACCTGTGCAACGGTCGGGTGGATTTCCTCATTCGCCGCGATGACCGGATGCGGTTTCTGTTTGCCCCGTTACAGTCTGAAGTAGGAAAGGACCTACTGGAAGCCCGTGGCTTGCCCACCGATCAGATGGATACGTTCGTGGCCCTCACCAAGAAGGGCACCTACACCAAGTCCCGCGCAGTGCTGGAAGTCCTGCTGCGCATGCGCCGACTGTGGCCGGTGCTGGGGGTGCTGGGCTTTCTGTTCCCTTGGTTTTTGCGCGATGCGATCTACGATTATGTAGCCCGCAAGCGGTACCGCTGGTACGGCAAACAAGAAACTTGCCGCCTGCCTACGCCTTCGGAGCGCGCGCGTTTTTTGGCCTAAAGGCGAGCGACTATCTTGCGGCCCGAACCACCGCACTGCTATGTCTGTCGCATTTGTATTCCCGGGCCAAGGCGCCCAATTCCCCGGCATGGGCAAAGAGCTGGCCGAGACTTCCGAGCACGCCCGCAGCCTGTTTGAAAAAGCCGATGAACTCTTGGGCTTCTCGCTCAGCCAAATCATGTTTGAAGGCACGGCCGAGGACTTGGTGAGGACCCAAGTCACCCAGCCCGCCGTGTTCTTGCACTCGGTGGTCCGTGCCTTGACATTAGAGAACGAGCAACCAGAGATGGTCGCCGGGCACTCCTTGGGCGAGTTTTCTGCGTTGGTCGCCAGCGGTGCGCTTTCGTTCGCCGATGGCTTGAAACTGGTATCCGCCCGTGCGCAGGCGATGCAGAAAGCCTGTGAGCAGAACCCCGGCACGATGGCCGCCATTTTGGGTCTGGACGATCAGGTGGTCGAAGACATTTGTGCGGGCATTGACGAACTGGTGGTGCCCGCCAACTACAACTGCCCCGGTCAATTGGTGATCTCTGGCTCGCTCCGAGGCATTGAGATTGCCTGCGAGAAAATGAAGGAAGCCGGTGCGAAACGCGCCTTGCCACTACCCGTAGGTGGTGCGTTCCACTCGCCCCTGATGGAGCCCGCGCGTCAGGAGTTGGAAGCAGCCATTGCTGCGACGCCCTTCGAAACGCCACGTTGCCCGGTGTATCAAAACGTTGACGCCATGCCCTCGACGGACGTGGAAGTCATTCGCCGCAAGTTGATCGAGCAATTGACGGGCCCTGTGCGTTGGACCCATACGGTTCAGAACATGGTCGGCGACGGCGCGAGCCGATTCTTGGAGTGTGGCCCCGGCAAGGTATTGCAAGGGCTGGTCAAGAAGGTGGCCAAGGACGCGGAGGCCGAGAGCATCGCCTAGCTGCCCAAGTAGGCGTACACTTCAAGCTCGTCCTGACAGGCTTCTAGCAGTTCCTGACTACTCGATCCGAGCAGCGGGTGGCGCAGGGTCGGTGCAATTTCTGCGAGCGGAACGAGTGTGAACCGCCGGGTGTGCAATCCCGGATGGGGGAGGGTAAGCCGGGCGTTCTCGAAAGCCAACTGATCGTAATAAAGCAAGTCGATGTCAATGGCGCGGTCGGCGTTCTTGACCGTGCGTTGGCGGCCCAACTGGGCTTCGAGCGATAAGCAAGATTCCAACAAGGCCAAGGGGTCCAGGTCGGTGTGCAGCTCGACCACTTGGTTGAGGAACAATTCGCTGGCCTCGCCACCCCATGGCGCGGTTTCGTACAGGTGGGAAACAGCCGTCAACTCGCCCAATTCCGAGAGGGCTTCACGCGCGGTGGTCATCGTTTGGACGCGGTCGCCCAGGCTGCTGCCAAGCAATAAGTGGGTGCGGGGCATGGCTGCAAGGTAAGAGGCCGCCGGGCTTGTTGCCCCCCAGTTTCGCAAGGCGTAACTTGGCTGTTCTACCCGCCCGATGAAGTTTCTTTCCAACATCCTTTCCAGTTGTCTGGGGGCACTGCTCGCGTTTCTGCTCTTTGGCCTGATCGTCGGCATGTTTGTGGTCGGTTCGCTGGCCTCGCTGGGTGAAGAGGAGGGCGCCACCGACTTTTCCGCGGAAGGGCCCGCGATGCTCTACATCGATTTAAACCAACCAATTGCCGAGGCCCCGGCATTGGAGCCGTTGCCCGGCTTTATTCCCAGCGAGTTGGGCCCGCCAGCTACCTTGAGCCTGATCGACCTACGCGCCGCGCTGGCCAAAGCCAAGGAGGATGAGAACATCAAAGGTGTGTACCTGAAATTGGGTGCGTTCGGTGGCGGGTTCACGAAGGCTGATGAGTTGCGCGAGCTGCTTACCGAGTTCAAAACCAGCGGCAAACCGATCCTCGCCTACGGGGATTACCTGAACGAAAAGACCCTGCTAGTCACCTCGGCAGCAACGGAGACCTATGTCCACCCGCTGGGCCTTGTCGAGTTCAATGGCTTGGGGATCGAGGTAGTGTTCCTGAAAGGCTTGCTCGAAAAGTTGGACGTGAAGCCGGAAGTCTTCAAAGTGGGTAGCTATAAGAGTGCCGTTGAGCCACTGCTCGAAGACAAGATGAGCGAGCCAAGCCGCCGCCAAGCCACTGCCTACGTTGAATCGTTGTTTACCACGACGCTGCGCACGCTGGGCAAACAGCGCAAGCTCTCGCCCGACTCGCTACGCGTCTGGGCCGATCGGTTGGCGATTCGTCGCCCCGAGCAGGCGGTTGCGCTTGGTCTGATCGACGGGGTGAAGTACGACGACGAGGTGATCGACAAGGTTCGTGAATGGCTGGGCACCGACCCGGAGAAAAAGCCGCATTTAGTGGGACCGCGTGAGTACCTGGGCCGCAAGCCCAACCAGAAGGAAGCCAAAAAAGTGGATCACATCGCGGTGGTGGTGTTGGAAGGCGGCATCGTCGATGGGGAAGGGGATCAGGAGAACGTGAGCGGCGAACAGATCGCTCGGGCCCTGCGGGAAGCCCGCCAGAACGAACACGTGAAGGCCGTCATCCTGCGCATCAATTCCCCCGGTGGGAGTGTGTTGGCCTCCGACCGCATTTGGCGCGAGGTCGACTTGACGCGCAAGGTTAAGCCTGTCATTGCGTCCATGTCCGACTTGGCGGCTTCGGGCGGCTATTACGCGGCCATGTCGGCCGATGCGATTGTGGCTCACCCGATGACCCTGACCGGCTCGATTGGGGTGTTTGCAGTCTTCTTTACTGCCGAGGATTTGCTCTCCGAACACCTGGGCGTGACCACCGACCGGGTGCGCACGGGGCCCTATTCCGACTTGTTCTCGCCTACACGGGCGATGACCGATCCCGAGCGCCTGATCATCCAAGACGAGGTGCAAGTGATCTACGACCAATTCATTGGCCGGGTGAGTGCTGAACGCAAGCTATCTTTGCCAGCCATGGACAGCCTGGCGCAAGGCCGCGTCTGGGCTGGGCAGGATGCGAAGGCACGCGGGCTGGTCGATAAACTCGGCGGCTTCTCGGTTGCCTTGGCCCTGGCAAAAGAGAAAAGTGGTGACTATCCTTTGGTCTATTACCCCCAACCCCAGGGCTTCTGGGAGGCGTTTCTCGGCGAGCAAAGCCGAGCGGCCATTCAACATGAATTGGGCCCAGTGGCCCAGTGGGCGACGCCTCTGCGGCGCGCCTGGAATTACCGGGGCTACCAAGCGCGGTTGCCCTATGAACTGATATGGAATTGATGAGCGAGCAGAAGAACAATTGGACCCGCGGCGAGGTCGAGGCGATCTACCACCAACCGGTCCTGGAATTGATGTACCAAGCAGCGACGGTCCACCGCCAGCACAACGACCCGTCGGAAGTGCAGGTCTGTACCCTGCTTTCGGTGAAAACCGGCGGCTGCCCCGAGGACTGTGCCTATTGCCCACAAGCGGCGCGCTATCATACGGACGTGAAGATCGAGAAACTGCTACCGACCGAACAGGTGATCAAAGCCGCTGCCGAAGCGAAGGCGTCGGGGAGTACCCGTTTTTGCATGGGTGCTGCGTGGCGTGAGGTGCGTGACAACCGCGACTTCGACCGCGTGCTCGACATGGTCAAAGGGGTCAGCAACATGGGCCTGGAGGTCTGCTGTACGCTCGGCATGTTGACCGAGGAACAAGCAGGGAAATTGAAAGAAGCGGGCCTCTACGCCTACAACCACAACCTAGACACTAGCGAAGAGCATTACGACGAGATCATCTCGACGCGGACCTATGATGATCGCCTAGAGACGCTTGGCAATGTCCGCAAGGCGAAGATCTCGGTCTGTTCTGGGGGCATCATTGGCATGGGCGAGGGGCATGAAGATCGCATCGGCATGCTGTTGACGCTGGCTAATCTGCCCGAACACCCCGAATCGGTGCCGGTGAATGCCTTGGTGCCAGTAGAGGGTACTCCATTGGAAGACCAGCCCCGCGTTTCGGTCTGGGAGATGGTACGCATGATCGCCACTGCCCGCATTCTGATGCCAAAAGCGATGGTCCGCCTGTCGGCAGGCCGGGTCCGCATGAACGAGGAAGAGCAAGCCCTTTGCTTCCTGGCGGGTGCCAACTCGATTTTCGCGGGCGACACCCTGTTGACCACCCCCAACCCGGAGGTCAACGCCGACAAGCAACTCTTCCAGACGTTGAACCTCAAGCCTCGCCCGGCCTACAAGAACGGTGGAGAGACGGAATTTAAGGTGATCCCCCAAGCGGCGGAGGCCTTGGCGCGCTAGCCGTCCATTGACACGTAATCACAAAAAGAAAGCGGTCTCACTGTGAAGTGAGGCCGCTTTTCGGTGTTGATATAGAACCGGAAGAATGCGGTGCTATTCGGAGTAGACGCGGCTTTCAGTCACCTTGCCTTTCTCGTCATAGGTGGTCCAAGTGCCCACACGCTCGCCGAGGCGGTAGTGCATTTCAGCCCGCAAGGTGCCCGCTTCGTCGTAGACGGCCCAGCGGCCATCTTTTTCCCCTTTCAGGTACGAACCTTCGCTGGTCTTGCGACCCATGCGGTCATAGGCACTCCAAAGCCCGTGGCGTTCGCCCGCTTTGTATTGCCCAGCTTCTTTAGTCTGTCCGTCGGTGTAGTAGAAGGAGACAGGCCCTTCTTTTTGCCCCATTAGGACAGTGAAGTCGGCTTTCTTTTCGCCCGATTCGTAGAAGGCCGACATTTTTCCGCTGAACGTCAAGCCTTCCCCGAGCTCGGTCATGGTGCCCTCCATCGTATAGACCTGCTGAGAAAACGCCAGAGGGGCGACAAGCAGGGCAAGGAGGAGTGTAAGTGTGTGTTTCATGGCCTTAATTTTAATCGTACTGCGCGTGGCGCTCGGTATCATTACGTGATAACTGACGTAAAGTTACGTAATTATTTTTCCAATGTTACCGCAATGTTATGTGATTTGATAACACAGACCCTGGCCAGGGAGTTCGCTTGGCCCAGAAAAAACGAAGGATTAGTCCTGAAACGTCAGGAGTTGCAGGCTCAGATCGGCCTGCTGTCCCGCCGATAGCGAGATCGTAGAAGTGGTCAGGTCTTCATAACTGACCATCGAAACCCGCAAGCGATACTTGCCTGGCTTGAGTTTCGGCATGGTGAAAGCGCCATCCAAATCAGTGAAAATCAGCACGTTGGTACCTTCCACTTCAATGCGGCAACCCGCCAAAGGCTCGCCAGTCTTCTCGTCAACTACCTGGCCGCTGAGTGCCGCACCTTTCTCACCGCTAGCAAGCAGCGGGGTGGTGGTGACCGCGAGGGTCAGAAGGAACAGGAAGGCGAGACGTGCTGTGTTGCGCATACCCAAAGGTACCATCCGGTTCACCCGTGGAGTTGATCGAACGGTCATCCTATTGTTACCCGTAGGTTACCAACTTTCCCCCCTTCAGCCTGTACCTTTGAGCCATGTCACCCGACAAACGACTGCAAGCCCAACTCGACGCATTACAGGCGAACGGCCTTAGGCGGGGGCTGCGTTTGCCGGGCAGCGGGGTGGATTTCACCTCAAACGACTACCTGGGGTTGGCAGCCGATCCGCTAATCACCAGCCGGGTGGCGGAGCGACTCGCCAAGCTTCAAGGCACCACGCGCAATGGGTCGGGGGGCAGCCGCTTGTTGCGTGGCCATCATTTCTTGCATGAAAATCTGGAGGCGCAACTCGCAGAGCGGTTCCAAGCCGAAGCGGCGTTGTTATTTCCTTCGGGCTATCAGGCGAACCTCGCGCTGCTCTCCACACTCCCAGACCGGGGTGATGTGGTGTTCTTCGATGCGCACTGCCATGCGAGCCTGAAGGATGGCCTGCGCCTGGGCATGGCCCAACGCCAGTCGTTTGCGCATCAGGACATCAGCCAAGTCGAGGACAAATTGAGCCGTAGCGAGGCGCGCACCAAGTACGTGTTGGTGGAAGCTCTCTATTCGATGGATGGCTCGTTCGCACCATTCAAGGAACTGGTCGACCTCTGCGAGCGGCAGGGCGCGGTTCTGCTGGTTGACGAAGCGCACAGCACTGGGTTGTATGGCCCGGCGGGGGCAGGGTCTTGCATTGACTTGGGGCTGGGTGATCGGGTGTATGCCCGGGTTCACACCTTTGGAAAGGCACTCGGCGCGATGGGGGCCTGCGTGGTCGGCTCGCGGACGCTCATTGATTGGCTTGTTAATCGGGCGCGACCGTTCATCTATAGTACGGGGCCCGCCCCCGCTCAAGTCCTCCTCATCGAAGAAGCCTTCCGTCGCTTGGACGAAGTACCCAACCGACGCCAAGAACTGGCCGGGCGCATCGCGCGCTTCCAGCAAGGCATGGCCTCTGGGGCGGCGGGGCCCATCCAAGCGTTCGAATGCCCGGGTGCCCAGGAGGTAGTTCAAGCGGCCACCGCGCTGCAAGCGGAAGGGTTTGACGTGCGGCCCATCCGCACCCCCACTGTGGCTGAAGGTCAGGAACGCATTCGCATTTGCCTACATGCAAACCACACCAACGAACAGATCGACGGCCTGGTCGCCGCCTGGAAACGATTGGGCGTGCCCCAAGGGGTCGCATCATGATTCACTACGTCACGGCCATTGGGACCGACTGCGGCAAAACCGTGGTCAGCGCGATCCTCGCCCGCGCGCTCGGGTCGGACTACTGGAAGCCCATTCAAACGGGCTCCGACCGAGACAGCCAAACCGTAGAACGCCTTACGTCCGGACAAGTCAACATCCTCCCTGAGGGCTTGTGGCTGCGCGACCCCTTGTCGCCCCATGCCGCCGCGGAGAATGAAGGGCGGCGCATTTCGTTAAGTGAGTTGACTTGGCCCAAGAGTCAAAATCTGGTGGTCGAAGGGGCAGGCGGCCTGCTCGTGCCGCTGAATGAAACGGAAACGATGGCCGATCTGTTTGCCCAGCGGCCGGGGCGCGCGGTGTTGGTGGTGCGCCATTACCTGGGATGCATCAACCACACCTTGTTGACGCTTTCGGAACTCGAACGCCGGGGTGTGCCGCTGGCGGGTCTGGTGTTCAATGGGCCACCGACTCCGCAAAGTGAGGCGGTAATTCTTGCCAAAACGAAGGCTTCTGTGCTACTTCGGTTGCCGTGGTTGCAAACGTTGACGCCAACAGCCCTGGAACACTACGCCGAGGAACTTCGAGCGAACCTGACCGAATGACTGCCGATTGGCAAGCACTTGACCGCCGCCGCGTGTGGCACCCCTACTCGAGCTTCGGGCCACAGGACCATCCCTTGCTAGTGGAGCGAGCGGAAGGGGCCTGGCTGCATTTGGACGACGGTCGCCAGATTTACGATGCGATTTCGTCCTGGTGGGTCAACCTGCACGGGCACTCTCATCCCGAACTGGCCCAAGCGTTGGCTGACCAGGCCAAAGAGCTGGAGCATGTGATCTTCGCAGGTTTCACTCACCGGCCGGCTTTGGAATTGGTCGAGGCGCTGTTGCCGCTATTGCCCGGGCAGATGGAGAAGGCCTTCTTCAGCGACAATGGCAGCACAGCCGTGGAAGTGGGCCTCAAGATGGCCGTTCAGTATTGGGCCAATCAAGGGACCCCGCGTCGGCGGATTGTGGCGTTGGAAGGGGCCTATCATGGCGATACGTTTGGGGCCATGTCGGTCGGCGAACGGGGGCCGTTTAACGATCCCTTCTCGTCCTTTCTGTTTGATGTCAAGTTCTTGCCTTTTCCTGAGAAAGGGGGGGAGGAGCGTACCATTGCAGCCTTCCGCGCCCTGCAAGCCCAGGAGCCGGCGGCCTGTTTCGTTTACGAGCCGTTGATTCAAGGTGTCTCGGGCATGCGCATGTATTCGGCCCAGGTGCTCGATGAGCTACTTGAAATCGCTCAAGCCGATGGTACCTTGTGTTTGGCCGACGAAGTTTTCACTGGCTTCGGACGTACTGGGCGGCTCTTTGCGGGCGACCATTTGCGCCATGCGCCCAACTTGATCGCCTTATCCAAGGGCCTTACGGGTGGCATGCTGCCCATGGGCCTGACCGTTTGCGACGAGCGAGTGGCCGAAGCCTTCGAAGCGGGCGATCCCGCGCGGGCGTTTTTGCATGGGCACAGCTTCACGGGCAACCCCCTTTCGTGTGCGGTGGCAAAAAAGAGTTTGGAAATTTTGCTGCGCCCAGAAACCCAGAAAGCCCTCTTATCCTTAGAAAAATCACAGTCTGAACGCTTGGAACGCTGGGCCGCCCTGCCAATGATGGAAGAAGCTCGCCGACTGGGTACGATCCTTGCGATCAATCTAGTCGATGTGGATAAATCGACACCAACCCAACCGACCGCTTCTTCGTATTTCAATTCCATGCGTGGGATCATTTATGAGGGAGGCTTGGACAATGGTGTATTGCTCCGGCCACTTGGGAATGTGCTGTACCTTGTCCCGCCTTATTGTAGTACCGAAACCCAGCTTGAAGCCGTCGACCATGCGGTGCAGTCCATCCTCGAAACACTTTCAAAACGCGCCCTGGTGGGTTAAAATCGTTAGTCTTTTCTCCATGAAACGAATCGCCTTGATCGCTCTCGCCCTTCTGGGACTACCCGCACTCCTGCGGGCCCAGCAAGTCGTGGTGTCCGAGGCCTTCGGGTTGTCCGCTCCGCTGGAGGCCGATGGACGCACGTTGGCGGTCGAGTTGCCGGGTGACCTGTTCGCTTCGCTGGCAAAGGTGGACGGGAGCAAGAGTGGGTCGAGCACCTACGAACTCATGTGCCAAGCGAAGACCTTGGAGGTCAAGTGGAAACAATCGCTGTCGTTTACCGAGAACGAAGAGCCACGCTTTCTTATCGAATGGGGTACGCAAGTGGTTGTGTTGGTCGAGGACCACAACGAGTCGGCCAGCCAAGCGCGCTTGAAGGCCAAGCGTTTCTCGATCGCGGACGGTCAGAGTCAGGGTGAGGCTGTTCTCATGGACCATAAGGTTGGAGCCTGGAAGGATGCCTTTGGAAAGGGCGGGGTGAAAGAGCATTTCCAGGAAGTCATCTCCGCAGCCTCTGGAAAAGGGGAAGTCAGCCCGCTGGCCTATCGCTTCGAGATCGCAATGAGCCCCCGGCACGAGAAGTTACTGGTCCGCTACTACGACTTCAGCCAGCCGATCCTTCAGGTCCATTTCAAGATTTACGACACCAAGCTGGCCGAACTGTCTGCAGGTCAAGTGCCCATTGACAACAACTTCATCAACTATGGTGTCCAAGTCTCTGACCGGGGCGACATCTTCATCCTGAACGCCAACCGCAGTGGCCGCATCGCGGTGATCCAATACACGCCAGCCACCAAGGCCAATAAATTCCTCGACATTCAGACGACCAGTAGCTACCGTGATAACCTGCGGATGCAAGTGCTGGGCGACGATGTGGTTTACGTGGCGAGCCTCAACAAGAAGAACGGTCGCCTGATGGGCCTCACCTATGCGAAGTTCAACTTCGGGACCAGCTTGATCGAGCGGATTCGCTACCACGAAGTGTCCGAGGGGCTTTCGGCCGACATCGGCGAGCAGCAAAAGCGCGCGGGCCTAAAGGCCGACGACTGGATGAACTACGAGCTGGTCTACTTCGAGGTGAATCGCTACGAGAAGGTGCTGTTTGCCATCGAGAAGCGGGAAATTGTTTCGACCACCTTTACCTACAACCCAGACGACGTCTATCGCGAGAGCAACTGGACACCCAAGACGGGCAACGTACGCACCGGGACGATGATCTTTTTCGCCTTCAACGCCGCCGAGGAATTGATGTGGGAGAACTACTTGATCAAAGACCAGCAGATCGACATCAGCGACGGCCTCTCCACCATCTCGGCGAACATCGACAACACGCTCGACGGCCAAGTGCGCGTTATTTATGCCAAGCCAAACAACGCGGGCATTCTCAACCAGATCCAGGCGGTGGTCTTCGACGACTTCACCGGCGAGAAGCTCCGCGATGTAGAATTGCCCAACGACGATAAGTTGGCACTGGTGACGGGCTATACGGTTTGGTTTGATAACTTCAATGAGGATTTCGAGTACCAGAACAGCTTGCTCACCGTGGTGGGGCGCAAGGGCTTGACGGGCAAGAAAACCATTCAGTACCTCTACCGATTCTAGCGCCATCTCACTCTTGACCCTCGAAGACATCGACGAAACCGCCGCGTTTCTTCGCGGACGGACCGAGGGTTTCGAGCCGGAGGCGGGCATCATACTGGGCTCGGGCCTTGCGGGTCTCGTCGATCAGATGGAGATAGAGCACGAGATCCCCTACCGTGGCATTCCCAATTTTCCGTTGGCTACCGTCGAGTTTCATCGCGGACGCCTACTATTTGGCCGATTGGCGGGCAAGAAGGTGGTTGTCATGCAGGGGCGGTTCCATTATTACGAGGGCTATTCAGCCAAACAGATCACCTTCCCGGTGCGCGTCATGCGCCAGTTGGGCGTTAAACGTCTCTATGTTTCCAATGCAGCGGGCAGCCTGAACCCGGACTATCAGATTTCCGACCTGATGATCCTATCAGATCACATCAACTTGCAGCCCGACAACCCACTGCGCGGCCCCAACCTGGGTGAACTCGGGGACCGTTTCCCCGACATGCTGCATTGCTACGAACCCGCGATGGTGTCGGCAGGCTTGGCGTTTTGCCAGGAGAAGCAGATCGCAGCCCAGGCGGGTGTGTACGTTGCCGTGACGGGCCCCAACCTGGAGACCGTGGCCGAATACCGTTTTCTACGGATCATCGGCGGCGACGCGGTGGGCATGTCGACGGTACCCGAAGTGATCGTGGCGCGCCAGATGAACCTGCCCGTCTTTGCCGTTTCGGTCATCACCGACATCGGTGTGCCTGGCCATGTTGAGCCAGTGAGCATTGACCGAATTTTGGAGGCAGCGGCAAAGGCCGAGCCCAACATGACCGCCTTGATCACCCACCTGGTGGGCCAGTTTTAGGCGGACTAGAAATCGAATATTTGAAGCGCCGCCCGGTAGGTATTGCAATGGGCCTCGACGATGTCACTCAGACGTTTCGAATAGCCACCGCCCATGCTGACCGCTACGGGAATTTGCTGCTCCTGACAAGCACGTAGCACGAACTCGTCGCGCTGTTTGCAGCCTTCTCGGGTCAGACCCAGGTGGCCCAATCGGTCAGTGGCCAGGATATCGACCCCTGCTTGGTAGAACACGAAGTCCGGCTTCACTTGCTCGATCCACATGGGCAATTCTCGGCGGAGGATTGAGAGGTACTCCTCGTCCTGAATGCCTGTGGGAAGTTCGATGTCGCGGTCCGATTTTTCTTTCAGGTAGGGGTAGTTGTCCTTGCCGTGCATCGATAGGGTAAAGGCACGGGGTTCGGTTGCCAGAATCTTAGCCGTCCCGTTCCCTTGGTGGACATCCAAATCGACGATCAAAATCTGTCGCGCCAGCCCATTTGCCAGAAGCCAATGGCTGGCAATCGCGATGTCGTTCAGCAAGCAGAAGGCCTCCCCATGATCGGCGTAGGCATGATGGGTACCGCCCGCCGAGTTGAAGGCGACGCCATGCGTTAAGGCGGCTTCGGCGGCCCGTATCGTTCCCGCCGATGAGTAGCGCGAGCGTTGAATCAGTTTTTCGCTCAGGGGGAAGCCAATCTTGCGCACCTCGCGGGGGGTGATTGATTGGCGCATCAGCTTGTCCCAATACTCGACGGTGTGTGCCCGCAGCACATCTTCTGCTTCGACCAAGCCGGGATCAAACAGGTTCTTCTTCGTAATACTCCCCTCGTACAACAACTGTTCAATCAACAGTGCGTACTTGGCCATCGGAAAGCGATGGCCCTCGGGAAGGTCGAGCACGTAGGTATCCGAATAGGCAATGCGAAGCACGGGGTTTGAACAACGTGGGGGCGAAAATGGCTCACGCCTACTTCAATACTGCCAAAGAAACGTGCCTTTCATCCACACGTCGTGCACCTCGGCGTGGTGAATGGCCGCCAGTTCGGTTTGTTCGCGTCGCACCCAAGGGGGCAATTCCGACGAGAGGACCAGCAGCTTTGGCTGCCAGTTCGACCAAAGCAATTCTGGCGGAGCCTTCCAATGTGTCAGGACCAACACGTCAACAGGCAGGGGAGCGGATAGCGGTTCGTGGAAGGGTGCCCGAACCATGGTTGCCTTTCCATTGGGGGCGGCCCAACCAGCTCCGTCGGGGAGGGGCTGCCAAGTTGTCTCATCGCCGGAGACTCGCCGGATGCCCAAGGCTTGGTGCAACCGAGTTCGTTCGCGTCGCAAGACCAAACCCTCCCGTTGGGTCACAGTCAGGCCAAGTGGTTTGGCGTTCGAGCCTTCTTGCCATTCCACCGTGTTGGGCAGCGCGGATTTGTAGACGACCAAACGCTCGTGCCCCAAGCCGTTGATATCCAGGAGGCGCAAACCCAGGCAAGCCACCAGGCAGGCTACCCAGGCCCACCGCCACCGGACCGAGGGCGAAAGGGTCGCTGCGATGCCCAGAAGGAGGACCAGTAGCAGCAGGAAGGTGGAGACAATGGAGTAGCCGGGTAGATTAACCGTTGCGCCCGGTACGCTGCCGATACCATCGAGCCAGTGGTCATGCAAGCGGTTTACTCCACTAATGCATTCCGCCAGCAGGCGGCCCACATCGGTATCAGCGAGCACCAGCAAGATCAAGCCAGCCCACACCACGCTTATTAACCAAGGGATGGTCAGTAGGCTGCCCAGCGGCCCGTAGGGCTGAAACGTGTGGAAGTGATACGCCTGCACGGGCAGGATGAACAGCGAAGCGGAAAAGCCCGCCACCAGCAGCCGCCAGAAGTAGCGCACAGCTTTGATTCTGGGATTCCACAATCGGGTAGCGAGGGGATCGAGTAGTAGGATGCCCAGGATGGCGAGGAACGAAAACTGGAAGCCAATCTGGAACAGTGCCCAGGGGCTCAGGATCAGCAGAATCAGCCCGGCGGCGGCCCACAGGTTGAGGGGCGAACTGTTGCGGCGAAGCCGCAGGCCCAGGTGGAAGAACGTCAACATCGTCGCGGCCCGAAGGACCGAGGGTGCCGCGCCCGCCAGCAAGGCAAAAGCCCACAGCCCCAAAAGCGGCAAGACCAGCCCCCGTAATCCTTTGCGTCGCGCCCCGCCGAACAATGCCAGAAACAAGGCATAAACAATCCCGACATGAAGCCCCGAAACCGCCAAGGCGTGGGCTGCGCCGCCCGCCCGAAAGCGATCCCATTGCACTTGTTCGAGCGCCGAACGATCACCTAGCAGAAGGGCGGACAAGAGCGCTGCATCCGAATCGGAGAGTCCGCTGGTGTACAGCCGATCCCGGAGCCTCTGCCTCCGAACGGTCAGCCAACGCGTGAGGCTTTCAAGTGGGGTCAGCGAGCTGTGGTTCGTGCTGTCGAGCCAGAGTTCGTAGTGAAGGCCAATGCGGGCCATCAGGTCGCCGCGCGCCGGGGCCAAGGGCTCGGCGCTTCGGGGGGCAGGGAAGGGCTGCGAGGCGACAAAGACCCGGTCGCCGGGGAGGGGAGTTTGGTCGGTCCAGAGTACCAGTTGACCGGAGGCTTCATGGAGCTGTCCATCAAGTACCTGCCCTTCCAGTGCGCCGCGCCAGCCGCCGTCTGCTTTTCCGCTCCACAGCGGCTCAATGAACTGAACGACAACGCCGTCCGCAACTGGGGAGAATCTTGGCTGGTGCTGTTGCTCAGAGAGGCAAAGACTAAGCGCGCCAAGCCCCAGGAAGCCCATCGTCAAGCCGATCAAGAAGCCCCGCCAACGAAGCCGAAGCGCAGCCACGCAAAAGCCAATGCCGAGCACCGACAGCCCGCTGCCCAGCCAAT
>CAYGKP010000012.1:0-23556 GCA_964350605.1 uncultured Cytophagales bacterium | reverse complement strand
CCATGATGACGACCACCAGGATGGTGATGAGGATTTCGAGGGTCAGGGCCTCTTCCAAGGTGCCCAGGGTTTCTTCGATCAGTTGGGTGCGGTCGTAGAAAGGCACGATGGTCAGCTGAGACACCGTGCCGTCTTCCAGCGTTTTGCGCGGCAAGCCAGTGGAAATCTCTGCGATGCGCGCTTTGACGTTTTTGATGACTTGCAACGGGTTCTCCCCGTCGCGAGCGACCACCACGCCCCCCACTACCTCGGCCCCCGACTTGTCGAGAATGCCTTCCCTTGGTGCAGGACCAAAACCCACATGGGCCACGTCGCTTACGCGGATGGGTACATTATCTCGCACCTCGATCACCGCTTGCTCCAGATCGGAGAGCGATTCCAAGTAGCCAAGACCCCGCACCAAGTACTCCACCCGGTTGCTCTCAATGGTCTGTGCCCCAACGTCCAGGTTGGAGGCCTCGACGGCATCTGCCACATCTAGAACACCGAGGCCATAGGCCCGAAGCGCAGCTGGGTCGACATCCACTTGGTACTCCTTCACAAAGCCCCCGACCGAGCCGACCTCGGCAACGCCGTCCGCGCCCAACAGGCCATACTTCACGTAGTAATCCTGGATGGTGCGAAGCTCATCGAGCCCCCAGCCGCCAGTCACGTTCCCCAGCGAATCGCGGCCTTCCAGGGTATACCAAAAGACTTGCCCCAACGCCGTCGCATCGGGGCCAAGGGTAGGTTGAACCCCCTTCGGCAAAAGGCCCGAGGGCAAGGCATTGAGCTTCTCAAGAATCCGCGACCGCGACCAATACAGCTCGACATCTTCCTCGAAAATCAAGTAGATCGAACTGAACCCCAGCATCGAAGAGCTGCGCACCGTTCGCACCCCCGGCACGCCGAGCAGGGCGGTCGTCAGTGGGTAAGAGATCTGATCCTCCACGTCCTGGGGCGAGCGGCCAGGCCAGGCGGTGAACACGATCTGTTGGTTCTCCCCATAGTTAGGAATGGCATCAACAGGTACGGGATTAGCGGGAAGCGGCGATCGGTCCCACGAGAAAGGGGCGACCACCACACCGTAAAGGATCAGTAGGCTGAACACCAAGAAGGTGACCAGCTTGGTCTCCAAGAAGAATTGAGTCAGGCGATTGAGCATAGTGAAGTCCAAGATTCCAGACAAAGCGAAAAGCAGACAAGCCCGTAACAGGGGTCTGCGCTTTGAGGAATGGACTTACAGCCGCAGTTGGGCGAACGCCAAGTAGAGAGCTTCTCGGGGGGGCGGATCAAGACCCAGGGGCCAATCGATGCGCTCTGTGACAAACAGAGGTGCCAGGTCGACGACAAAATGCGCCGTAGAGGAAACTATGAATGCGGTAATTAGTGGTGCTTGGAGGCTCTCGACGGTCGGTGCATCTGGCTTGAAACTGGCTTCAAGGGACACATCCTCACAGCACGATTTTTGCCTCAGTGTCTCATGGTCTGAGGGGTAGGCAGAGCCTTCCTCAACCATCATTCCGCACCCACTGCCTTCTGCGAAGAGTAAGATCTCTTGATTTACAGCCTCTCCCCCACAATAGTGGGTATGGAACCGGAAGCTCATGCTGAGTGGCAGCACGAGTAGGAGCCCGACAATGGCAATAAAACGGCGGCGGCGGTTCATCACTATACAAGTTGAGAATGAATTGTATTAGTTCCAAGCCAATACTATTTCAGTTGAGTTTAAAATCGATAGTACAAAAAATGTTTGCCGAAACCATGATGTATGAAAAATCGTACATCACTGTTTTACAGTGACATAGGGGATCATTTGCGGAACTATTTCACATCACTTTTTGCTTACTGCTATCTACGATCAAACGATAGCAAATGAACAGACCCGACAAGCCCAGTACAGAGACCCCACAAATCCCGGAAGATGTCCAGAGCATCTTTTGGCAGGATGAATTGAAAGTCGATTTTCCGCCATTCGATCCTGAGTTTCAGCGAATCGCGCGAAAACACGGACAAGAGCTATCCATCACAGAAACGCAGGCCCTTCACCGACTTCTCCTTCAGATGTCACAAGCCGTCTTGCGTCATGCCTAGTGAGAATGTCTATCACTGGATACGTGTTTCCGATGACCCTCAATACCGCTACGGGAAAAGTTCTGAGGAACAGAAAAGGAGGCTAGCCGAATACTCAAGTCGGAATGAGAACAATGTTGTAAGGGAGTTTATCGAGGTTCATTCGGGTAAAAGGAGCGGAAGTCGTGAGGTCTATAAAGGTATGATGCGCTCGTTGAAGAAAAACAGTCGAAAGAAGCAGAGCAAGATTCATCGCATCATCTTTACTGACTGGAGTCGACTCGCTCGCAATGTGGCTGATACGAACGCCTTTATTAGTCAATTGCACGGTTGGGGGGTATCCATTACCGTCCTTGAGGAGTTGACTTGGCCTCCGAATGAGGATGTCTTGAAGCTTCGTGCTGAGGCCATTCTCAAAGCACAATTAGACGGTCAGAAGATTATTGCCCGAACGAAGACCGGGATTCATGGAAAGCGGAAAGCTGGAATGGAGACCAAAAGGCCACCCTTTGGCTATGTGGCTGGTACCAATGCCGCTGGTGATCGGGTTTTCGAACAGGTTACAGATGAAGCTCAAATCGTCTTATGGGCCTTTAGTGAAGCGGCAAACACGGGTAAGCCATTAACAAAAATCTACGAAGAGGCCGCAGTTCAAGGGTACCCCAACAAGTATGGTGCCTTCCTTAAGATGTTTTCCAACCCATCCTACTGTGGGAAGATAGCCGTTCATGGAGGTACCGATTGGCTGAAAGAGGACCTAGTTGAGGCGAACTATGATGGCATTGTCGATGAGGTAACCTTCTTCAAGGCTTACGATAATAGATGCAATCTCCACGCCCGGAAGGCTATTGAGCACGCCCCATCAGCGAGTAACTCAGCGGTGCTGGTCGGCAGACTCTCATCTCGCGCACACCATACCATGATGACTATAAACTCATCAAGTGGAGGCTCTTATCGTTACTACCTAGCCAGAGGTGGATCAGGCAAGGCTGATTCGGTATCGATTGGAGCGGCACATGACGCAGTGCTTCGAAGCGTAAAGCAACTCAGCGTCCACCCGATGATGTCTGAGTTGGTGGAGTACGTGATTCGCCAAGAGTATTTAGCCAAACGCAAGACGGTTCAACAGGAGATACAGGAGAAAGAAGCTCAGCTTGTTAAGAAGGACAAGCAGGCCGACAAACTAATCGAAGCCTTCCGTAAGAGCATCAGAGGTTTTGGGCTCGATAAGTTTGAATTGGAACTGGGCAAGATTCAGGAGGAGAAGGATCACTTGAATGCGGAGATCGAGAAGCTCAGGAGCCCTGATCCGCGCTTGGAGCGAGGAATTCGGATCGTTCGATTGCTACTCACTAAGCCAACCCTTGTTCTTCAGAAACTACCCGTCGAGATGGTTGCCGAACTAGTGCGTGTGTTCTTCCCGAACTACCTCGTGATCGAAGATGATCGTGTCGACCCAATGGATTTGCTTACGTTAAGCGCACTGGAAGGACCCCAATGGAAGCTTCCTGTTCAGGCCGCATAGCCTGAGAATGCGAAGGAGAGGGGTGAAGTGAAATTGAATCAAAATCCAGTGATTTCACACCTCTCAGGGTTTATCGTAGAATGCAAAAAGCCCTCTGCGAATATGACTGAACCTGATCGGCCTTTCAACGGCACCAAGAGAGTCGTCTTAAATTACCACCTGCCTAAAAGAGTGAATCAAAGGAGTAAAAGGGAAAGGAGAGAGTGGAAGGTGATTGGTGAGAAGTCTCAGTTGGATTTAGGTTAACCTGAGTTCTCAGTAAACTCAATTCAAATTGAATTGAAACCCAAACTGAGCTCCCAGTCAACTGTCAACTCAACCCCCCTTAGGTGACTCAGCTAAATTGGTAGTGTATCTCGGAGAGAGTTTCTCTCTACGCATCACATGCTTCTGAGTTCCCTCTTGACTGGCAACTCGGACAACCTGGCGACCGTAGCGTTGCCCCAGCTTATCGAGGGTCTTCATCAGATTCTCACGGGCCTCGCTTTCAGGTTGCTCCCAGAAGTGAAGCTGAGTCGGCTCGGCATCTCGAAGCTCACCCACTAGCACCCCAGCCTTCTTGTAGGGATACCCAGGCCTCATCCTGAGCTTCAACGCACGAAGGGCAGCCTCTACGATGGTGAAGTCATCATTGGAAGCGACAGGCAAGATCACCGGAAACCAGAAGCCGTCCTTGAGCAGCTGCCCAGTCTTCCTGTGGTATGTGTCCTTGAAAGGATCGGTCCGCAAGAAGAGGTAAACGGTGCCTGCCTTGGAGTTCTGTTTCCTGAGCTTCCTGGCGCACTCACGAGCATGCCCTGTGACGGCCTCCGCAAGCTCCTCATAGGTGCCGATGGTTCCGGGGAAGCTCCGGGTGGTGGCGATCATTTGCTTGCGTGGTGGGCCGTCTAAGAGGCCATAACAAGGCTCTCCGTTGAGTTCTCGCCAGAGACGTTCACCGACAACCGTCTTGTGCTTTCTGATCCACCCGAGCGGCATGGAGGCCAGGTCGAATGCCGTGCGGATTCCGAGTGCTTGGAAGCGTGGAGCCCAGCGATGACCGACACCCCACACGTCTTCGATTGGCAAGCGTCTCAGAGCATCAACGCGGCTTTCCTCTGAGTCAATGATCCAGATGCCATCGGCCCGCTTGGCGAGCTTGTTAGCCACCTTGGTGAGGGTCTTGGTGGGAGCTACTCCGACACCAACCCCCAGGCCCGTGAACTCCAATACCTTCTCGCGGATCAGTTCGGCGCGGGCTCTGAGTTGCTGGGGTGGGATGGAGTGTAGGGTGAGGAACGACTCATCGATGCTGTACACCTCCACACCAGGTGCGTACATCTCAAGGGTCCGCATCACCCGGTTGCTCATGTCCTGGTAGAGCGTGTAGTTCGAGCTGAACACCGCGACGTTGTGCTTGCGGAAGGTGTCGGCCATCTGGAAGGCCGGGCCGAACATGCCCACCCCAAGTGCCTTGGCTTGCTTGCAGGCAGCCACCACGCAACCGTCGTTGTTGGAGAGCACGACCACAGGGCGGTTGCGGACCTTCGGGTCGAAGACCTTCTCGCACGAGGCGTAGAACGAGTTGCAGTCGACCAGGGCGAACATGCTACTCGACCGTTACGATGCTGTGGGTGACCACGCCCCAGACGATGAAGTCGTCCTCGTTGCTCAGGCGGATCGGGCGGTGGCCGGGGTTGCTCGACTCGGAGTGCAGGCTGAACACCTCCTGGCCCTTCTCGCGGGACAGCTTGAAGCGTTTGAGCAGGCGCTCCCCGTTGAGAAAGCAGGCGATCACCTTGCCGTTGATGCGCGTCTTGTCCAGCGACATCTCCAGCGTCTTGCGGGTGATGACGTAGGAGCCCGCTGGCATGTGGGCCATGTCCATCGAGTCTCCGGTGACCTGCCAGACGTAGGTGGCCGGGTGGCTCAGTTGGAGGTGCTCGCTGAGGTTGACCTCCAGGTTGTCCTCCTCGTAGTCGCCAGCGGGAGAGGGGAAGCCCGTCTGTCCGGCCTGGACGGAGACGGGCGCACTCTTCACGACCAACTCACGCTCGGAGGAGTCGGTGACGAGGCGTAGCTCGGTGCGGGGGAGGCGGCGTTGTTTGCTCATGTAGGCTTAACCAAAGAGACCTTGTTGTGGCTCAATGTAGGGCTCAATTAGTTCGGGTCCATCCTCACCAGCGCGGTTGACCCTGGGGCTCACCCGACGCACTTCCAGGGCCTCCTCGGGGTACTTGTAAGCGCTCAGGTAGCTCTGAGCTTCCTGGTTACTCTGAAGGCTCAGCCAGTCCTTCTCCGAGCCCGCTGGGTCACTTTACCATCATTTAATTTGAAATAGGCCATGTTTTTGGCTACTTGTGTGCAAAATGAGTACACCAGATGGCCTCGGTTCAATTTCACTTAGACATGAGGGGCAAGGGTGGAAAAGGTGATCGAACGATCATCTTACGGTTCACCCATCAGTACAAATCATTCAAAAACGCCAAACTGGTCGGTTTGCGCGTTCCCGCGACCCATTGGGATTTCGATGCCAAGGGATCGCCTCAATCAGTTGTCGGCAAGGAACCGTGGGCCGTCGAAGCCCGCGCTCGATTGGCCGAGCTACAGTTCCGCCTCGTTCACAAGATTCCTTTGATGCTCCGCGAGGAGCTGGGACGTGAGGCAACGATGGATGAGATCAAGAATCGCATCCTCGAAGAGGAAAACCTGAAAGATCGTGTCGGCGGGCGGCGGGTGGCCAAGATGCTGGATGTATGGGAGGAATACATCGCCCATTGCCGCATGCGCGATCAATCACCGATGACCATCCGTGCCAAAGGAACGTTCTATCATCGTTTCTCGGAGTTCTGCCAAACGAAAGGCATTGATCCCTACTTCGACGATGTGACGCTCACCATGTACGACGAATTGGTATGGCATCTACGGCACGAATACCGTTTGTCGACGAATGAATCAGTTGTGGGACTGTCTGATCGTTCCATCGGAACGGTTGTCAAGGACTGGAAAGCCTACATGAACTGGGCGCTCTCGGCAGGCTACTCGAAGAACGAGGTCCACAAGCACCCCGACTTCAAGAAGCTGAATGCCGAATCAGACACGACCGCCTTATCACTTGATGAGATTTGGTCAATCATTCACCTGGAGCTGCCTGATCGCATCCATGATCGCAGCACAATGGAAACGGCGCGTGATGTGATGATCGTCGGAATGATGACTGGACTGCGCGTAAGTGATCTGCTAACGATGGAACGGCATGAAGTCCATCTCGATCACAAGCATCCATCCAACTCATTCATCCGTCTGCGAACATCGAAGGGATCAAAGAAGGTAGAGATCCCCATCCATCCAGAAGTGTTCAAAGTGTTCGCCAAGTACGAGCAGCAACCCGACTTCGCCTTACCGCAGCGCGTACCGGGTGGCGTTGTACTCACCGAGCAGTATTTCAATCGGCTTATCAAAGAGGTCGCCAAACAAGCAGGTATAACCCAAGAGGAAGAGGAGCGAATCGTTCTGGGTGGCGGGAAACATGATCGTGTGAAGATCGTCCCACGTTACACGCGGTTATCAGCTCACTCGCTGCGCCGGACTTTCATCACGCGCCTCCATGCCGCCGGAGTCAGCGAGATCATTGTGCGCCGCCTCTCCGGCCACAGCACCCTGAACAAGGAAGCCCACCATGCCTACATCCTCACCTCGACGAAAGAGGATTATGAGATTGTGGTGAGGGCGTTTAGCCCCTATTGATATCAACCCTAACCGACTGCCATATGCCATTCCCCTTTTCCGAAGGGATGTTGGGCTCTATTTCATCAACCGAAAACTCCCTGAGTGATAGTTCAGGGTGTAGCCACACTTGAAAAAAGAACTTTGAACGGGCACTCTCAGCGTTTCGCCACTCATTCCTTGTGATAAAGATGTAGTTTGAGCTTGCGCTTTTTACCTCAATCAGTTTTCTGATAACCCGCTCATTTACTAGATCATAGGAGAGAATATCATAACCTAGCCTATTATCTCTTAGGGATACCCACTCAGGCCTTTTATCTAAACCCATACTTGCAAGTCTATCCGTCTCATAGGCAATGGACATTTCTTCAGCTTTTCTCGCTCGAATCATTTTCTCCATATCCTCCTGCTTCCTAGAAATAGCAGATAGCTCATCAATAAGAGCAATCACGCTTAAATCTGGCGGCTCATTAAAGAGCCCCGCTGCTTGAAGGCACTGCGCTTGATCTGGAGTTAATGCCTCTTTAACTCTATTCGTGCCGTAGACGAAATTCCGAATCCACCAGGGCGTGTACTCCAAGAGTACCCGACGAACAAGAGACTCCAAGCAATCTGTTGGGCTCTTCTCTGTTTCGGCTCTGCCCAATGCCTGATACAGAATCTTTCCTCCTGTGTAGTCTAACGAATACTTAGATGAGAGGCTAGATCGACATAGGGTGACGATATGGTCAATATTCTCATCTGGGTATCTCTCGCTAAACTCAGACATCGCATGGTAAGCCCAGAAGGCAGACATGGTCAAACACTGGTCGATATCCGCGTTCTTCATGTCTAATCGTCCTCTGAAGAATGTCGACCTTCCAACTCAGCAATCAGATCTGAGATATCTGCTTGCGTGATGCTCTCGTCTAATGGCACCTCAGCCTCTTCCTCGTCAAGTGCGAGCTGATGCAAGTCAACATCCGACAGTAGATTAGATAGTTCTCTTATTTTGAATTCAAGGCGGCGTGAAACTGAATAGTCGATTGAGCCAAGCTGAGCAGGCGACTTTGTTCTAAAGAAGTAAACGTTCGTAACAATGTCTTTAGCTAGACCAAGTCGGTGTATTCGGTCAATCGAT
Organism: uncultured Cytophagales bacterium; assembly: GCA_964350605.1. Lineage (GTDB taxonomy): Bacteria > Bacteroidota > Bacteroidia > Cytophagales > JAAEPT01 > CAYGKP01. Next base: position 15,154 of record CAYGKP010000012.1, on the reverse strand, counting down.
TGCAAATAATGAGTTGAGTTATAGCTTCTATCCAAGTAAATCGCATCATGGCATACGTGATGAAGGCTTATACCCTCACCGGCTGCAGCTGGGTTTGCAATCAATAGCATACAATCCGGATCCCCTTTAAAAATTTTAAGTCTGCCCTCTCTAGTATTTGCATCCTCAACTGAGCCAACTGGGACTGTTCCGTCAATGATTACTGGGTTTAAATCTGCCAGCATTAATCCAAGCTGTTCAATTGTATTCCTGAAAATTGTCCAGATAACTACCTTCCTGCCTTTTCCTGCCAACTCCCTTGAGAAGTCTCTAGCTCCAAGCATCTTTTGAGATGGTCCCTCATCTAGTATCTGCTGCCCAATACCTGAAACCAGTCCAGGCGCATCACGAAATATCGCTTCATACGCTAGCACCGGATTAACTGAAAGCTGTAAAAGCCTTATCACAGACTTTCTTGCTCTAATGATATCTGCTCCGCCGCCATCTCTAAATGAACTCAATTGCTTTAATGCTTCCTTTCGGAGTATCCCATACAATGCCATTTGACCCTTATTCATGTCAAATGACCTGTAGTGTCGTTCGATTGGCGGTAAATTGAGGTCAGTTTTTGTTGTTCTTACGAAGAGATTTGCAATAACATCTCTAGGAGCTGCTCCAGCAGATATTCGGGAGCCTAACCCGGTCCCCGGCCAAAGAAAGTCTATCTGTGATTGGATATCTGAGGGAGCATTAGGCATTGGCGTACCTGACAAGATATCTCGGCGAACAGGCAACGTTGACAGGCTAAGCAGAGCTGACCCTCTCCTGACCGCCATACCCCCCTTCATCCTGTGAGATTCATCAAGAACAAGATGGACAGGATGCTTTAACAGAAACCTCCTTATAGGTTCGTATGCAGTGATCAATTGATCATAACTGATTAAAAACCGATTCCCAGAACCCGAATTCAAAAGCGAACCAACTGCGCCCGCCCCACCAACTAATTGGCAAAATTCCTCAGCCTCTGGCCTACTTTCATCGGGAATACACTCCGATACAACATCGTTCCAAGCCCCGAACGCATTCTTTGGAGATACCACCAAAAGTTTCCAATCAGGCTGACGAGAAAGGAGGTGCAAGGCAAAAGTCACTGTCGTCTTTCCCGCACCCGGAACTGAAAAATTGGCACCATTGGGCATCGAAAGCAACGATGCCAGATCTCTTAGCTGGAAGTTTCTCAAGTAGCCAGGACTAAAGCCGAAGGCTACTAGGTTGCTGGCGATCGAATCAGCAGAAGTTAAGGAGAGCCCCTCGTCTGTTATCCTTTGTACTTCATTATTCCTTTGAATAAACTGCCGAATTACCTCCTTTGAGGAACTAGTAGGCCGGAATCTGAAGCCCCATGCCCTCTGATAAGATTCGAACATCTTGATAATATCAAGAACCCTAGGCCAAGGCATTGAAACTGCCGTTGGCGAAAATCGATATTCATCTGTGATCTGAGCCACGGCCTGCCTAATTCTTTGCCAGGCCACTCCTTGTGGGTCAATTGAATTCACAGATAGTTCGCCAACACCCGACTCCCGGTTGTAGTCAATTAATATTTCCAGTACAGATTCTTGGCTCAAGGCACCCTATTTTTGAATGTCTCTTAGAGAGTGCAGAAGCCTTCTAGCCTGCTTCTCAATCGTTTCAAGCTGCTTTCCCAATTCCTCATAAGTGCCCGGATCGGCAGTAGTTAAGTCCACCTCGTACAGCTTCTTGTGAGCATCAGTCGCAGCCTTCAGTGAATTCATCCCAAGCTCCTCTTCCTTGACTTGTTGTTTCACTGACTCACAAACAGATATCAATTCCTTTGTAACAATTGGCCTTGTTTTTAAATCATCAAACGCGCGAATAAACTTCAAGAACTCGTTGGGCCTTTTATCAAGTGAGATATCAATATCGTCAGGATCATCTGACTCGATGCTTGGGACCACTTCATCTATGGTTGGCATCATCTTTTCAAAGACCCTATCGAAGTCTTTACCGAAGGCAATTCGATAATCATGTTTTCTCCCATCAAGGTTATTCGCACTGGTTGAGAAAATTCCCCAGGCCATCCTCCTCCGGATATCCTTCTCATCTTCGTTTTTCGATCTAAGCAAGGCAACGGATAACTCTTTAAACATTTGTTCTCCGTCCTGCACCAAGTGATACTCGGCGGGTCTTTGAGCCCATTCCAAATACTGCTCAGCCTCAACGACCATATTATGAGAAACCTCTACATCATGCTTTCTTGACCTCATTAGTGTCGAAATGTCGCCATATGTCTCTCCTCTGTTTAGCTTCTTTCTTATGCCAAATCCTTCGTTAATCCAGAGATAAGGAAGTCTTGTTTCTGGCGTCATCTGAAGCCGGAACTCTATATCCTCTATTTCCTTTTCACTTATAGTGGCAGGCAATACAGCGCACCTAACGAACCTGAATCTCTCATACTTCTTACTATCAGACGATAGCAGGTCCCTCATCGCCGATAGTCTCCTGTTTCCGTTTACAACGACTCCTGAGGCAGTAATAATCAGTGGATCCTTCTGTTCACTGTTTTCTAACTCACTGTAGATCGGAACGACTGAAGTAGACTTTCCCTTTCTGGCAATTTTCAGAAGAATCTCATGTTGGGCCTGTTGAGCAGAGACGTTCTCTTCCCCATCGGAGAAAAAACCTACAGCAAGACCAGCCTGCCTTATATAATCAAACTGATCTATTATTGTACGGATATTTGCAATTCTATAAATGAGATATTCATGATCAATCTCTATCAATGGCAGGTCATGCCTTGAGTTTTTGTACTCATAAAATGGATGTGTGTTAGGCGTCTTAGACTCTTCGCCTATCCTTAGCTCCCTTTCATGCTTTAGTTTGACGGCCACAGAGTGCATAAATCCTTATTCAAATGCGATAAACATTATTGGAATATTGATTACTCTGTCGAAGATGTTAGCCTCCTTCCAGATTCGGTCAATATTTGCAATGTTACTTCCAAGCTTTAGTGCCGCAGTTCCAGTTGGAACAATCAAAGCTGCGGCCTCAATCTCCTTCTTTGTATAAAGTAGCTCTAGCTTTAACAAGTCATAGGCATACCTACTAATATTTCCAGTCTGGAGCTGTATTGCAAGATCATCTTTTCGAGAAAATACCGTCAAATCAGATTCAGCGTCCACTTTTACGTCAAACGCCCAACCTTCCTTTAACAACTGCTGTTTAATGTGGGACCTGATTTCGGTCGTAACTCCCTTTTGAACCCTAATACCAGGCTCTTCAAGAACGTCGGTTATCCACTCATAGAGATCCCGATCTCGCCAAACCTCCACACCCCCGTGGAGGGCATAAGTACCGCTAAGTCTCATTCTTCTGCTGTCCCTCTTGAGGGCGGTTCATAAATAGGCTTGTTCATTGGCCGGGTACGCAATGCCCCTGCCCTCAATTGTTCTATCCTGTCTTTAGCGATCCGAACGTACTCTTTATCAACGTCGCAACCGTATGCGTTCCTACCATTCTTTAGAGCGGCTATTGCCGTGGAGCCTACCCCCATATAAGGGTCCAGAACACTGTCACCCCTATTTGTCAAGCCAAGAACAAGCCTCTCAACCAACCCTACAGGGAACTGGCAAGGGTGATCCGTCTTCTCGATGTGATTCCACTTGACATTTGGCATTTCCCAGACATCTGAAGGATTCTTCCCAAGTGGGTTGCTTGATATCTCCCCTTTCTTTGGGCCCTTGAAGTGCTTTTTGTTAGGGTATTTAGACGGTATCCGGATTGGGTCAAGATTGAAGTCGTAATCATCAGACTTAGTAAACCAGAGAATTGTTTCGTGTCTGCCTGAGAACCGCTTTTGGCAATGTAAACCATGGCCGAAAGTCCAAATAATTCGATTTCTGAGCTTCAAACCATGATTCTTGAAAAGAGGGTAAAGCAGAATGTCTAGCGGAAAGATTTCCCCACTATCAACGTGATTACCTACTTGCCAGCAAATAGATCCGCTCGGATGAAGCAAGCGAACTGCTTCCGCGATGCAGGCTGCTTGTTCTTCGATGTAAACCTCTTGCGAGCGCTTTTTCTCATACTCTTTACCAATGTTGTAAGGCGGAGATGTGGCGATCAGATTAATCGATTCATCCGGTAGTCTCCTCATATAGCGCAAATTGTCTCGACAAGAGATGTCAGCTAACGGGAAGGCATCAGAAAAATCGACTTGATCAAAGTCTTCAGTTGCTATGTGAAGCTGTCCTGTCTGTCGGCCCATTTAGAGTTCTTTGGATTGATTAGCTCTTAAACTAACCTATCTGACCGGTCGTTCAGAGGGTGTGGATAAATTACATCACATTATAACCATTATTATTAGTCAGAGCGCATACTCACACTCCCCAATCTAGAATTATGATTCAAAACGTATCCAGATCACTCTTCGAGGATCACTCCCAAAAGTGATCCTAATGATCGATAATGGCCGAATTGGACATTCCCCACTTCAAACCCTTATTTTTGAGTACAACATGTGTACAAATCGAAACAATTGTATACGATGGAATCAAATGAGAATGCCGGATAGATGGATGGATGCAGAATTATTCATTGGTAAGTGATAAAAAATGATTCAGAACATTTGATTTCCATTGAACCCCCCAAATCCTGCTAGGAGCACAACAGGCATGCGGTGGTGCAGTTCGCTGAGCTTGGGTGTGGGCTCCTTGGTGAGGATCGTGAAAGTCCGCAGGAGCTCCCCGGTCTCCTCAATTAAGTCCTCCTCCCAGAGTCCAGCTAGACCGATCAGATGGCCGTCTGAGCGGCTCACATAGTGCGGCTGTTTGGACTTGCCTAGCACCTTCCACTCGAACCAGCCCGTCATCGGTACAACGCAGTGTCGAGCCCCAAAAGCGGATCGGAAGTAAGCCCTCTCGGTAGCGGTTTCCAGGCGGGCGTTGAATTGTGCGGGGAGCCCCTTGAGGCGCGCCCAGCTGGGGCGCAGGCCCCAGACCGGGAGCTCCCAGCCCGCTGGGGTCAGTACAGGGGCTCGCTGAGAGGGCGCGAGGTTGTAGGCGGGTACGGAGGCTCCCAACGCCTCGAAGAGGCTCCCTGCGCCTGCTGTCTCACCGAAGTACTTCTCGATGACCTGTTTCCCGACCCCGATGGCGAAGCGTCCGCACATCTAGCTAGTGTTTTCGCAGTCCCCCCATTTGATCGTAAAGCTGTTTGAGGAATACATCAATTACCAGTGACCGTACACCTTCATTCTCAAAGTACTTTTCGACTGTCTTGCTGTTTGCTGAGTGTCGCTGGACAAAGGCTTCGTTTGCCTCTTTTACGAATACATCACGGAAATTCTCTGGGGAGCTATCCTTAGCCTGCTGCATCAATCGCTCATTTGAGAAAAGATCGGCTTGTACTTGGTCAAAGAGAAGCTTGTCCGTCTCTGAAAAATCAGTGCCGAGCTTCTCGTTGAGTTGGCTGATTATATCTGACAACGCGGCTTTTTCCTCATCCTTTCTGCCAGTTCCCGCAGCAGTATTGGGTTGAAGCGCTTCTCCTGCCCCTGGTTTAAGCTCAAGTGCTCCCTCTGCTTCTACTTGGAGTCGATAGTACTCCAACTCCACCTCATCGGTTAAGCGCAACTGCTCACCTAGTTCTTGCTTGGGTAGCTTACCCATCAAGTGCTTTCCGTAGAGGCTCAGTTCTTCAAGACTATCGGAGTGGAAGGGGAGAATTTGCCAGAGCCAGCCATACAGACTCAAGAAGCTCCGCAAGTCCTTCTTGAACTTGTCTTGCTCTTCTTCGAGCTTTCCTACGTATCGATCGACGGCGGGGTCCAAGAAGTGATTCAACTTACCTTGATCTCTTGCCGTTGGCTTGCTGACACCTCCTTGAACCAATGAGAAGAGCCCTCGCATTTCCTCTTCCAGGAGTATTCCAGTTTCAAGAAGCTCTCGACGGATTTCGTATAAGCGTTGCGGGTCAGTTGACTCAGCCAAGTGAGACACCTCGTAAAATTCTTGGAAGGCTTTAAGAACCTCTTCTCGACTGTTGGCAAAGTCAAGGATGAAGGTGTCATCCTTTCCAGGAAAAGTTCGATTGAGACGGGATAGCGTCTGTACCATCTTGACACCACTCATTTGCTTGTCAACGAACATTGCTTGTAGCAGTGGCTGGTCGAACCCTGTTTGGTACTTATCTGCAACCAACAGGATTTTGTATTCGTCTGTCGAGAATTTATCGGGCAGCTCAGACTCAGAGAATCCGTTGATCTGGCCCTCAGTGATCTCCTTTTGCAGGTCATCATCGAAAAGGCTTCCAGAGAAAGCAACCAGAGGTTTGATGTGGTCATAGCCCTGCTCCTTGATGTATTGCTGGAAGGCTCGATAGTAACGTAGGGCATGCTGGCGTGAGCCTGTCACGACCATCGCTTTTGCCTTTCCGCCAATCTTATGGCGGGTGACGGTATTAAAATGCTCGACCATCACCTGAGTCTTCTGAGAAAGATTGTGAGGGTGGAGACTTAGAAATCGGCCAATGGCTTTGTTCGCTTTTTTCTTGGGGAGTTCAGGGTTGTCATTTATCGCTTTGGTTATCCCGAAGTAGGTGTCGTAGCTCACATAGTTCCTGAGCACATCAAGGATGAAGCCTTCCTCAATCGCTTGACGCATGGAATAGTTGTGATATGGAGCAATCGAGCCATCCTCTTGTGGGGTGCCAAAAAGTTCAACGGTCTTCGGTTTGGGTGTGGCAGTAAAGGCGAAGTAGCTGATGTTCTTGATTCTTCCACCGTGGCTTACCTCGTCATAGATCATGTCCTCGCCGTCTGGCTCCTCGGTGAGGGCCTCTTTGAGTCGGCGGCTTGCGGTTCCGCCTTGTGAGCTGTGTGCCTCATCGATGATGATAGCGAAGTGATTGCCGGGCAGCTTATTGAGTTTCTCGACAACGAAGGGAAACTTCTGGATCGTTGTGATGATGACGGGTACCCCACCGCTCAGGGCATCAGCCAACTGTTTTGAATCTTTGTCGATGGTTTGGACAAAGCCGGGTTTGTGCTCAAGCTGGGAGATGGCACGCTGAAGTTGCTCATCGAGGACGCGGCGGTCCGAGACGACGATCACAGAGTCGAACACCTTCTTGCCTTCTCCGTTGTAGAGTGTCGCCAGGTGGTAGGAGAGCCAGGAGATCGAGTTGGTCTTGCCACTTCCCGCCGAGTGTTGAATCAGGTAGCTGCTGCCTGCGCCGTTGGCCTTGGTGTCGGCGCTGAGTTTCCGTACCACGTCCATCTGGTGGTAGCGCGGGAAGAGGAGCTTCTCGCCGTCGTCATGCAGGAATCGTCCGATTAGATCAAGCAGCGAGTCACGCTGCCAGGCTTCCTCCCAGAGGTAATGGGTGCGGTGCTTTCCTTCGACGGCTGGGTTGCCTGCGCCCTTGTCGTTGCCTTTGTTGAAGGGCAGCCAAAAGGTCTTCCTACCTGCGAGCTTGGTGCTCATGTAGGCCACGTCGGTGTCGACGGCGAAGTGAACGAGCGCACCCTCGCGAGGCTTGAATAGAGTCTGTTTCGGATCGCGGTCGGTGTTGTACTGCTTTTGGGCGTGGGCGGCGGTTTGCCCGGTGATCTGGTTCTTGAGCTCGATGGTCATCACGGGGATGCCGTTGAGGGCCACGAGCAGGTCGAGCCGCCCCTTACCGGGGCCTTCGTATTCCACCTGTTTGACGACGGCCAGTTCGTTGGCGGCGTAAAGCGCGAGAGTGTCAGGGTTCAGGTCGTGAGCGGGGCGGAAATAGGCAAGATCGAAGGTGACTCCATAGACCTCGACCTCGTGGCGTAGCAGGTAGAGCGTTCCTTTCGATTTGCGAATGGCTTGGACCTCTTTCAGTAGGGAGGGCCAGGCCTTTTCGCTCAGGACGTTTTCCAGAAGCTCCCAGGCTTTGGGTTGGCTTTGCTGGAGGAAGGAGCGCAGGGCATCGGGCAGGAGCGTTGCGCTCGCGTCGTAGTCGGAGGCGGGGCGTTGGAGGTAGCCCGCCTGCTCGGTGAGGTGCAGGACGATGAAGTCCTCGAAGGCCTGCTCGGTGTGGATGCGGGGCATGGTCAGGCTAGTTGTGTTTCCCGCACGTCAATCTTGCCTGTGACGGCGGCGGTGATGAGGGAGGTGCGGTAGTCGGCCAGCGTGGTGAGTTGCTGGCGGGCATCGGCAAGGGATTGGTCGATCCGGGCGCAGCGTTCGTCGAGGTAGTCGGCGATGGCCTGCTGCTCGGAGAGGGGGGGGAGGGCAATCTTTATCTCGCCATAACGGTTAGGATTTAGATTGGCCTGATTCACACTCGGATATGCAAGACTTCTTGCCTCGCCGAGTACCACTTTTGAGTTCAGTAGGTAATTGAGATAGGTGGCGTTTGCCTCGCTCTCTATTACTCTGAGTCTTACCAGGTACGAGACAAAGCCAACAGGCCCAGGTAGGTTGTTTGGTACAATTGCAACCTTGCCAACATGTGCTAGGCTATTTGTTCTGTTGAACAGGAGGTCGCCCGGCTCAAGGAGATATTCATCCTCCAGGTCATCGGTGCTGCCCTCATCAGGTAACTCTACACGCCCCTCTTGGATATGAGTCATGCCAACTATCCTGATCGCTCCTCCACCTGTGAATGACTCTGAAGTGCCGTAAGAACTAGCCTTCCACAACGACTTAATTCGCCTAACCCCCCAATGCCCCGGAATCTCCCCCAACCAAGGAATCCCGCTGTCCTTTATCGGGGCGGTCAGGTCGAGGCCCTTGGTGACTGCGCGGGTGATGAGGGCCGTGCGGTACTCGGTCAGCCGCTCGATGAGGGCCTCCAGGTCGGCCCGCGCCGCGTCGATCCGCTCGCAAGCCCGGTCGAGGTAGTCGGCGATGGCCTGCTGCTCGGAGAGGGGGGGGAGGGGGAGTTCGAGATTTCCTAGGTCGTCCAGGCCTAGACCGAACCTTGTAACCCCTCTCGCCAGCGCCTCGAACCTTTGACGAGTTGAGAGTGACTGAATCAGTCGTAGTAGGAAGCCGCTTACCAGTTCGTTGTTGCACCGAACAACAGCTAGGTGGTACCCACAGACTACACCTGGGTAGTCTTCCTCTACTATCGCTGGAACTCCAATGTCATTCGCTGCCTCAGAATCCTTTGTCAGGATAACATCCCCTCGTTTGAGCGTGTATTGAGCAATTTCCCTATCGCTCGCTGTGGCCGCCATGAAATCTATACTATCAGTGATCCGCTCGTTCTTGTAGACATCTGTGTAGTTGCACAACAGAACTGCTTCTTCACCTTCGCTTGATTTCTTATCAACTCCGCTGAACCCGAACCACGCTACGTGCTTCAGCCGCTTGATCTCCCACCCAACGGGCACTTCCCCCAACCAGGGAATCCCGCTCTCGCGGTACGCGGGGTAGGGCTGCCGGGCGGTCTGTACGGCTACGCTTTCCATGCCCCCAAGGCTTTCAGGTTCTCCTCCAAACTCAAGGTCAGCGCGGCCAGCTCCGCTTCCAAGTCATCCACCGGGCGCGGCGGCACGTACTGGTAAAACTCCCGCGTGAGGCCGATCTCATAGCCAATCTTCCCGCCGTCGTCCTTCACCCATGCATCCGGCGCATAGGGCTTCACCTCCCGCGTCACATAGGCATCGATATCCTCGTTCAGCGGCACGTTCTCCGCGTCGCGCAACTCCGGGTCCGGCTCCGGGTTGCCCTTCGCATCGGTGCAGATGTCGGCGGTCTCGTCCCGCTCGCCCAAGGCTCCCAGGATCGCTTTCAGCTCGGGTGTAGCGAGCCTCAGTTCGCGTAGGGCCTTTTTCAGGTGCTTGACGAACGCCTCGCGGTTCTTCCACTCCTGATCGCTCACCAGCCCCCGCAAGGCTGCGAGAAGGGCCTCCTGACGAGCCTCTAGATCGGCTGGGAGCTTCTTCTTCGCCCGCAGCTTCTCGACCTGCTCTGCCCAACCCTCGGCCAGTCGCTCGATGCGCTCCGCACTGATCTGGAAGCTCAGACGCAAGGGCCGCTCGATGGTCACCCGCGTGTACCCGAAGTGCGACTTTGGGAAAACCTTGCAGCGCGGGCCCTCTTGGTAGTTGGCGTAGAGGTCGGTCAGCTCGCTGATCTGTTCGGGCGAGAGCAGGTTGCGCTTGTTGCCCACCGAGCGGGGCATCTTCACGAACAGGTTGCGCCCGTCGATCAGCTGCACCTTGCCGCGCCGCTTGGGCTCCTTGTTGTTGGTCAGTACCCAGATGTAGGTGGAGATCCCCGTGTTGTAGAACAGCTGATCGGGCAGGGCGATGATCGCATCCAGCCAGTCGCGCTCGATGATCCAGCGACGGATTTCACTCTCACCCGACCCAGCGGCTCCCGTGAACAGCGGCGAGCCGTTGAACACCACCGCGATGCGCGTCCCGGAGGTGGGATCGCCATCGACGGCGGGCTTCATCTTCGAGATCATGTGCTGGAGGAACAGCAGCGAGCCGTCGTTGATGCGCGGCAGCCCTGCCCCGAAGCGTCCATCGTGGCCGCGCTGCGCATGTTCATCGCGGATATATTTCTCATAGTCCTTCCATTCGACTCCGAATGGAGGATTGCAAAGCATGAAATCGAACTGCCTTTCGTTATGACCGTCCTCTTCGAACGAGTCTCCTTGAACTAGCTGGCTGACTTCATGACCCTTGATGATCAAGTCTGCTTTACAGATTGCATACGACTCTTCATGGATCTCTTGGCCAAAAAGTTTGACAACTGCCGAACTATTCTGCATTTCCAAGTAGTCCTCTGCTACCGTCAACATGCCACCCGTCCCGCAAGCCGGGTCATAAATCGTCGTGATGAGCCCGGGACGAGCAAGGCGCGTATCCTCAGCGGGAAGCGTGAAGATGATATGGGACATGAGTTCTATTACCTCACGAGGAGTAAAATATTCTCCAGCAGCTTCATTGCTTGCCTCCTTGAAGCGACGTATTAACTCCTCGTAGGCAGCACCCATATCTGTGTTTTTGAATTTTTCAGGGCTGAGATCAACATTGACGATTTCTTGGAAGACAGAGTAGAGAAGCTTCTTTTTTTCAAGCTTCGCCAATACTTTATCGAACTCAAACCGACGGAAGATGTCGGATATGTTAGGGGAAAATGATGAGCAGTAGCGATTTAGGTCACGGAGTATATGGTTTGGATTGCCCAACATTTCAGAGAGTGAATGAGGGTGCTCGTTATAAAAATTTGCTTGGGCAGCCTTCTTGAGAGTGGCCTCTTTAAGAAATTGTTTGGGATCATTGCCAAGTGATGACCGCGCTGCTATTACATCGGCTCTGGTTGACTCAAGAACGCAGTCGAGTCGCCTTAACACGGTGAATGGGAGTATGACTGAGCCATATTCCGCTCGTTTGTAAGGGCCTCTAAGACGCTCTGCGATGCGCCAAATCAGGTCGGCTAACTCTTTCGATTTGCTCATGTAATTTTTCTCCAGTGTCCCAGAAACAGGGGGACACAAGGTAACGAGCGGTAAACTAGAGGCCAACGCAAATTTTTGGGTTTGTTGGGCCACCAGCCGGTTTCTCAGTAACTTCTCCTCAATGAGCGAGGAGGTCAGTGAATACTACAAAGAAGCCCTAGCCCGGTCGGAGGGGATGCTTGCGGACGTGCTGGCTGGGATCCATCCAGAGGGCGGAAACCTGCTAGCGATCAGCACGGATTGCTACTTCTCTCCGATCCGCCAGAAGCTCAGCGACCTGAGCTGCCGTTTCACGGCTCTTGAGTTTGATCTAGGCGATGAGGATAATTTCTTTAATCCCGGCATTGCGATCAGCGATGATCCGCAGAAGCTGCTCGCCGTGAAGGCTTCCCTCGATGATGCGATCCCGACGGCACTCAAGCTGGCCGACCAAGCCTTTTTCAGCCTCTCTGACGGCTCGCAGTTCCCAAGCAACCGATTAGGTGTCGAGCAACTGTTTCGCTCGCTGAGCGGGCTGGATATGCGTCTGGTGAGCGTTCGAATCCCCAACAGCATCCTTGATAAGACGGTGGCAGATCGAATGGGGCAGTATTTCAACTACACCTGCCCTGGAGGCGGCCCAGCAACTTTCAAGCTCAGATGAAAACAGCCCTCGAATTCGACCTTTGGGACTACGCTGAGTCCCTGGAAGTCCAGGTCAAGTCTCAGGCTAACCCAGAGACTCAGCGGCATCCCGTTACGATCTGGTGCGATCCGGAACCAGACCCCTACTTGCTGGTCGATGGACACCTGTTTGATCCAGCAGTCGCGAACGGGATCAAGGAGTATGATTTGACGGGAAGCTCAGAGGAGAGAGCCGATGCCTCAAAGCGTCTGGCGTTCCACGTGCAGTGCGTGGAGATACAAGCCAGGCTTCGCCTCCAAGTGCTACACAACTACTCGTACAAGCGTCAAGCATACGTGCTGGAACGACTGAGCTACCTGAGCCCGGAGGCTCAGCGAAAGCTTACCAGTAATCGCTTGGAGATGCCACTTGGTGAGAGCGTGCCTTTGCGACTCAGACGATTGGAGGGCGTTAGCCATGAGGACATTTCACTAGCTGCAAACCTATTCATGGATTACCTGCCGCATTGGGTGGTCGGGAAGGAAGTCTGGGCTCGCCGGATGGCTGAGACCTCAGGTGATCTAGTAGCTCAGTGGGCGGGGACTCGTTCCTCACGGTACGATGACAGAACAGTTCACTCGGCAGCGATCTGTGATCTGGGAGATCGACTGGAAGTCCTGCTTGGACCCCATGACTTGGTCGAGGGGTGGCTAATGACAAGAGTCGACTCAGGTAGGGTCGACTGATCCCATTACCTCTTGGATACTCACGCCGTATATCTCGCAGAGCTTGGCGAGACTGGACACTTGAATGTCCCGCTTACCCTTCTCGATGAGTGATAGTACAGCATAGGAACTAAAGCCGCGCTGTTCTACCTCGCGCATGCTCCACCCTTTGCTCTCGCGAATCTCTCGAAGCCGCTCTCCCAGGCTAATAAGGAAAGGCTCTTTGTTGAATTTCAAGTCTGACACAGTGCCAGACTAGCCCACAGATCGCGATTTGATGTTTCACAATTGTGTAACAAAGCCTACCTTGTTGTACAATTATGAAACAACTTCATAGCACGATGACCATGCGCTACTCAATCCTTTTCGTCTTTCTGTTTTCCTCCTTCTCACTGAAAGCTCAGATCACCCGTGAGTACAAGTACGATATGGTGGGGGAGGGCTACACATCGGACCCTTTGATTGGAACATGGGTGGTGGACCTACAAGCCGCCGGGCCGAAGTACCTGATGCCTGGTTCTGGTTCTTGGAGACTCTACAACGAGAACCACAGCCTGTACCTCGATTTGCAGATCGCTCCGAACACTAGCATCGAGGCCGAGAACATTACTGACCAGACTTTCGATGTGGATGGGGGTGTAGAGTTCATGTTCACCGAGTACAACGTGGGAGGGGATCAGCGACTCGTAGTCTATAATTCCGAGGACTTGACAGAGGTGTTCTCAACACCGTTCACCCCAGCTTCAGTATCTGGGTACATCCGGGACTTTGGGACAGAGAAGAAGCTCATTGTCCGGTATACACAGAACCCTGGGATTGCTCTCGACTCAGTCATAGTCTACGACCTACCTGGCACGGTTACTTCAAGCCCTCGACAGACCGAAAAGAAGCTCAAGCTCAAGGCCTACCCAAACCCCACCCGTGAGCGAGTGACCCTAGAGTACGAACTCACCGACGGCTCGGAGTTCGGGGACATCATTCTCTACGCTCTTGACGGTACCCCCAAGGAAGTCTACCGAGTCAGCACCGACTTCGAGAACCTGCTGATCGATACCTCCGGCTGGAAACCCGGCCTTTATCTCTACCGACTGATCACCGACAAGGGAACGGTCAGTTCCGGGAAGCTATTGGTCGAGTAAACATGCGAGTTCTCGGGACCTGCATGGTGCTCGCTCTGATGGGCTGCTCAGAGCCGAAGGGCACTCCGATCTCTCACACGATCCACACACCTTTCTACCTGCTGAGCTTCCAGGAAACTCAGGTAATGGATGAGGTCCTCTCGATTCTTGTTACGGCCCACAATCTTTCAGATAGTACCCTGAGCTTCCAGGTAACTCAGTTTGACTATGAAGATGAACTGGGAACTCAGCGGCCCTGTGATCCCGACCTCAGCCTCTCAGGCCCATCACTCTTTTCGCTCACCATTCCGCCAGGCCAATCGGCCACAGGCTGGGTGAGCTTCCCGCTACCCACCGGAGCTGAGCCTTCGGTGGTCTTGTTTGATGCCCGCTCGAAGGAGAGCAGGTATCAGGTCATCTACCTCAACCCTTTACCCAACACACAATGAATATGAAACCACAATCACTATTGCTCCTCCTGACCCTTTCCTTGTGGTTATCAGGCTGCGGCTCATCCCCTGAATCGGGTGTTGAGCAAGAAACCAAAGTCCAACTCACCGCCGAGGATGATCAGGTGCTCGGTAAGATGAGTGACTATGTTGAACTAGCCGACGAGACCGCTGAAGCGACAGTCGTTCAAGGCACCTTCGAGGAGCCAAACCCATTTGGAGGAGAGCCAACGTATAGCGAAGGCACCAAGATTGAGGTGAGTGTGAAGCTACTCGCGACAGAGGACAAATGGGAGTCATTCTTTGGTGATTACACCTGGGCCGAATTGCAACTTCTGGACAGCAAGGGCCGTCCCATATCGGGGCTTGGCAAGATCGGCTCAGACCCAACAGAATGGAAGTTCAGCGAAGGCGACGAGTTCTGGATCACCTTTAAGGGTCTTTTGAAACCAGAGGACTATGAGCGTGTTGTGGGGGAGGCCAAGAGCTTCACTATCTCGACCAAGCTGGACCTTGCAGACCGCAGCGACAAGAAGTCATCTGGTGGCGTGAATACTGAGTCGCTAGAGAACCTCCCACAGATGAGCGAGGAGGAAGCTGAGCGTACGCTCGAACAGATGAAAGAGGTTCAGGAGATGCAGGAAAAGACACTCAAACAAATCAAAGAGATGGAGGAGTAGTAGCTCTCTTCGCATCCAAAGTATGAAGCCACCTTATGAAAATGGGGTGGCTTTTCTGTGCCCTAAGGGCTGTTTTGGGCTTACAACTTCTAAACGCCTTACCACCTGTAGCGGAAAGTAGTGTTTC
>CAYGKP010000011.1:0-24345 GCA_964350605.1 uncultured Cytophagales bacterium | reverse complement strand
GCGATTCTCTATGTCGTCTTGCCTTGGTTCTTGCTCGCCTTGCTCTCCACGCATCCTGAACTGCTCCTGGGCTTTTTCTTTCTACTCTGGGCCAGCGACACGGGGGCCTTTTTCGCCGGACGCGCATTGGGTAAAACGCCGCTCTTTCCCCGCCACTCGCCAAAGAAAACCTGGGAGGGCTTCGCGGGCGGCCTGTTGCTGTCGATGGGTGTTGGAGCCACCTGTGCGCACTTCTGGCCAGTTGTGCCGCTTCTGGTCTGGCTGGTGCTTGCGGTGATCGTGGTGGTGTTCGGCACACTCGGCGATTTGTGCGAGTCAATGCTCAAACGTCAATTGGGGGTCAAGGACTCGGGCCACTCGCTTGGCAGCCATGGTGGATTCCTTGATCGCTTCGACGGATTGTTGATTGCAGCCCCTGTTTTTGTCCTGTTTCTAATCCTTTGGTTAACATTTTCGTAAGAAGGAGCCAGACGCCTGGGAAAGCCCCAGCGATCCGTTAACTTCTCGCCCGCTAAGGCCACTCCTACTGACTTCTTTTCTCGCTTCTCATGAAACTTGCCGCCTCCAAACTTCAATATGTCGAGCCAGCGCCCATCAAGGACCACGACAATCCGTTCGAGTCCATGATGTCGCGATTCAACATCGCCGCTCAGCTTCTTGGCCTGGACGAACAGACCTACAACGTCCTCAAGAGCCCCGCACGACAAGTAATCGTCTCACTACCTGTCACGATGGACGATGGTTCGATCGACGTATTCGAAGGCTACCGGGTGGTTCACTCGAACATCCTGGGCCCCGCCAAGGGTGGCATTCGCTTCGACATGGGCGTGAACATCGATGAGGTGAAGGCCCTGGCCGCCTGGATGACCTGGAAATGTGCGGTGGTCGACATCCCCTACGGCGGTGCCAAGGGCGGGATCATTTGCAACCCACGCGCGATGTCACAAGCCGAGAAGGAACGCTTGATGCGTGCCTACACCCGCGCGATGGCTGAAGTCTTCGGACCCGACCGCGACATTCCTGCGCCCGACATGGGCACTGGGCCAAATGAAATGGCTTGGCTGATGGATGAATACTCGAAGATTCAGGGCATGACCGTCAACGCGGTGGTTACAGGGAAGCCACTGGTTCTCGGTGGTTCGTTGGGCCGTGTGGCCGCCACGGGACGTGGTGTCATGACCGCAGCACTTGCTGCGATGGAAAAACTGGGCATGAACCCGCACGATGCGTCGGCTGCTGTACAGGGATTCGGCAACGTGGGGACCTACGCTGCGAAGTTGCTCGCCGCCCAAGGGGTGAAGGTCAAAGCGATCTCCGACATCTCGGGTGGGTATTGGAACGACAAAGGCATCGACATTGAAGCCGCTTCCGAATACCGCGACAAAAACAAAGGTACCCTGGAAGGCTACACCGGGGCCGAGAAGATCAGCAACGAGGAGCTGTTGACCTCGAAGGTCGATGTACTGTGCCCATGCGCAGTCGAGGACGTGATCACGACCGAAAACGCTGACAAGATTCAAGCAAAGCTGATCGTGGAAGGCGCGAACGGCCCGACGGTAGCTGCCGCCGACAAGATCATCAATGACAAAGGCATCATGGTTGTGCCCGACATCCTGGCCAACTCGGGCGGGGTAACGGTCTCGTACTTCGAGTGGGTGCAGAACCGCTTGGGCTACAAATGGGACATGGACCGCGTTTCGCGCCGTTCGGACCGCATCATGCAGGAGGCCTTCTCGAAGGTCTACGAAACCAGCCAGAAATACGATTGCTCGATGCGCATCGGGGCCTATGTGGTCGCCATCGAAAAAGTTGCTTCGACCCTGGCCTTCCGCGGGGGATTCTAAATGCGCCTACACAAAGCGGGGCGCGGCCCCATCACGTTCTTCGCACTACTATGGATCGGTGCCAGCTTGGCACTGATTCTTCTTTGCGCGCCTTTGTGGCTGTCCATTCCGCTCATCGTTGGGCTATCGGTTCTCTTCGGGCTGATCCTCAACTTCTTCCGCAACCCCGTTCGTGAGGGCGAGATTGATCACTCCTGGGTTATGTGCCCAGCCGACGGGAAAGTGGTCGTCATCGAAGAAACCGACGAGCCTGAGCTTTTGTGCGATCGGCGCATTCAGCTCTCGATCTTCATGTCGCCGTTGAATGTACACGTGAACCGCTTTCCGGTCGCCGGAACGGTGGACTACGTGAAGTATCACCCTGGAAAATTCCTGGTGGCTTGGCACCCCAAATCGAGTACGCTGAACGAGCGAAACACCGTGGCGGTAACCACCACGGGCGGCCATCGGATTCTCTTTCGTCAGATCGCAGGGGCAGTGGCCAGGCGCATCAAATGCTATACCTCGGAAGGTGTGAAGGCCGAACAAGGTGGCGAGTTTGGCTTCATCAGCTTCGGCTCGCGGGTGGATGTGTTCCTGCCGTTGGGCTCGGAAATTCTGGTCGAGAAAGACCAAGTGGTCTGGGGCGGCGTTGACGCCCTGGCGAAGCTGCCCTAGCCGCCCTACTGCGCGGGAAACTTCTTCTCGACTTGCGCGAGCGAGGCGATCACTTTGTCACCCAAGCTCTTCTTGAAGGCATCGAGTCGTTCGGCGAGCTTCGGATCGGAGACAGATAAAATCTGCGCAGCCAAGATCCCCGCGTTCCGGCCCCCATCAAGGGCAACAGTTGCGACAGGCACCCCAGCTGGCATCTGCAAGATCGAAAGGACTGAATCCCAGCCGTCAATCGAGTTGCTCGAATGAATAGGCACCCCAATCACGGGTAACGAAGTGAGCGAGGCCACCATGCCCGGCAGGTGCGCGGCACCTCCTGCACCCGCGACGATCACGCCAAAGCCATCCTTGCGGGCCGCCGCCGCATACTCAACCATACGCTCGGGCGTACGGTGCGCAGAAATCACGGTGCGTTCGTAGGGTACGCCCAATTCTTCCAATACGGCGCAGGCCAACTCCATGACCCCAAGGTCTGAAGCGCTGCCCATGATGATGCCTACTTTGCTCATGTCTGCGTTGCGATGATCCGCAAGGTACGGCGCACAACCTCCGCGTTTTCACGCAGCTTTGCAAGGTCTGGGCCAGTAAGGGTCACGTGGCCCATCTTGCGGCCCGGTTTGGTGTCCTTCTTTCCGTAGAGAACCACGTGCGCCCCTGGGATGGCAAGGACCTCCTCCAAGCCCTCATAAGTCGCAAGACCCTCGTGACCAGGCTCGCCCAACAGATTTACCATGACTGCTGGGACCAACGTCTTGGTGCTGCCCAAGGACCAACCCATCACCGCGCGCAAATGCTGCTCGAACTGCGAGGTCTCGCAGGCATGAATGGTATGATGTCCACTATTGTGGGGGCGCGGGGCCACTTCATTGATGATCAATTCGCCCTTCGGGGTTAAGAACATCTCAACGGCGAGTAATCCGACCACATTCAACTCCTCAACCAAACGAATGGCCAAACGGGTAGCATCCTCTGCCAATTGAGGGCTGATTTGGGCCGGCGCGATCAGCACGTCGACCAAATTCAGTTTCGGATCAAAGACCATCTCGACCGGATCGTAGGCGAGAATCTCACCCGATTGGCTGCGGGCCACTAGCACTGCCAATTCCTTATCAATCTCTACGGCCTCCTCCACCAAACCCGGCACATCGGGCACGCCAGAAAAATCCCCATTCAGAACGAAGACGCCCTTTCCGTCATAGCCTGCCTCGGCGGTTTTGAACACCCAACGACCCTCAGCAGCAACTTGCTTGATCTGCGCCAAACCGAACACTTCTTGAAACGCCGCGGTGGGGAAGCCACGCTCTTGGTAAAAGCGTTTCTGCTTGCGCTTGTCCTGAACTAGACTGATCACCTTTGAGCTAGGCGAGACGATCACCCCCTGGGCTTCCAGCTTGGCCAACGCCGACACACTCACGTGTTCAATCTCAATGGTCAACCGATCGAGGCCTGCCCCGGCCCAGGCCAGCACGGCCGCCTCATCGTGAAAATCTCCCTGGGTGAAATCGGGCGAAAACTCCGCACAGGGTGCGGAAGGATCGGGATCAAGCACGCGGACCTGCAGGTCGAAATCGACCGCCGACTGCAACAGCATGCGGCCCAACTGGCCGCCGCCCAATATGCCCAGTGTCTGTTTCTGACTCATCAGCTTGAGGGTAAAGCTAGGAGTTCCCTCCCGCTCTAAAAGGGATAAAAAGAAAAACCCCGCAGGCGGATGCCTGCGGGGTTTTTACTAAGAGACTTTCGTCAGAGGGTTTTCTAGAAACCGTAGACAGCAGCTACACCGAACGAAGCAAGGCTAGTGCTTGGCTCTCCATCAGTGTCAGCAAAGATGACACCGTTGTCCTCGTCACCTACGAAGTCCATGCGGAATTCAGGGATGACAGTCAGGTTGCCGATGAAGATGTTACCCGAGAGAGTCAAAGACACAGCGCTGAAGCCTTCTGGCTCAGTACCGCTGTTGTCAGTGATGCCAAGTACACGACCCGAATCAGAATCCTGAAGGAACTCACCGCGGAAGCCAAGAGCGAACATGTCGCTGAAGCCATACTGCAGGTACAGACCAGCAGCGAACCAGGTGTCAGAATCCTCGTCGCCAGTGTAAAGTACACCTTCGCTGAAGCCGATGGTGTTCAATACAGCGTTCAGACCGATGTAAAGGGCGTCAGTAGCTTGAACACCAGCCGTGAGGTCGATGATCTGCTGGAACGAACCCGAGTTGTCAACACCGTCAGCTTCACCACCGAGGTAGTTCAAGAAGGCAAACGCTGGACCATCCTCTGGCGCGTAGCCGATTTGAGCACCGAAGTGTTTGTTGCTCTCTTCGTCAACCGAAGCATCGGTGTCGTTGAAGGCACCAACCATGAAGCTGATGTCACCCAAAGACACGTCTACTTTCACACCAGTGTTGTAGAAGGGACCGTTGGTGAAGGCATACGAAGTCGAGTAGTTGAAGTTGCCAGTTGGCTGGATCACTTCATAACCTACGAAAGTGTAGAATTGACCAAGCGAAACAGTAACAGCATCGCTTGCATTCCAGTACGCATACATCTGGTTGATGAGCGCAGCAGTTCCAGCGTTACCGTTCGAAGCATCTTGACGAGGACCGAAGCCGATGTCAGCTACGAAACCACTCTTCTCACCTTCGTGGGCCATGACCAGGTCGACCATACCGAGTGAGAACGAGTTGGCATCTTCGTTGAACGAAGTTGGGAACGACTGACGTCCACCGGGGGCAGATGTTGCGTTGTTTCCTGTAAGGTTAAGACGGTAGTAGGTATCTACCGATCCAGAAATAGACAAAGGAGCGGATTCTTCCATGCCCATATCCATGGCATCGACGTCGTCCTGTGCTTTGAGGCTAGCTGCCGAGACGAGCAGGCCGCCAAGTGAGAGCAGAGTAAGCTTTCTCATAATGAAGCGCGTTTGGGGTTTGGTTCTGTGCCCGCTGTGTTCAGCTAGGCGTGTCGAAAGAGTGACAGGTTTGATTTTCTTTCAATCCGACAACGGGGGTAAACATACAGGCATTTCAATCCCGGCGCAAGTCCTCACTTAAAAACATCCAATGAATAGCCCCCCATCCGGGGTAATTCGATAAAATCCTAGGTTTTGTCCAACAAAAAGAGGGATTTGGGAAAATTTGACGGCCCCCCGAAACGTCGGAATAGTCCAATTGCTTGCCGGACTTGTCTTCCAAACCCCATGGAATCAAACAGGCGCAGACCGCGATTGGCAGCCTGCGCCTGGAATAAGGTACTTATCGTTACCTAATCACGCCAGGGGCGGTGATTCTTCACACGGGGCGATGGTTTACGTTCCAGTGGCTTAGAAGGCAGTTTGGCACCATTTCGATGGTAATACGCCCGCGAATTGTTTTTCATCAGCGGAGAAGCGATGCGTTCACGGGGTTCAGTGGGTACACGAGGAAGGCCTGAGAAAAGCATTTCACGATACTCTGTCTGATTTTTGTAGTGGCGTGGACCAGTTTGACGATCGGGCGTACGATCAGAACTTTGAGCACTGGCTACTCCAAGGCTTGCGAGTGTCAGGAAGGAAAGAAGGAGATACTTTGTCATGATCTTATTGATTTGATACATGACAAAACTCACCCTCACACCCGCCAGAAGAATCAGGGCTTTACCCCTCGATGTACTCAGGGTTTTCCCCTAAACCAACCCTATTTCTTCAACAAGCCCAGTTCGTGGGCTTTGCCGATGGCCTCGGCGGTATTGGCCGCCCCCAGCTTACGGGTTAGGTTGATGCGGTGGGTCTCCACCGTGCGGGGGCTGATGGACAATTGCTCCGCAATCATCTTGGTCGAAAGCCCATCGGCCACCAAGCGGAGGACTTCCTGTTCCCGGTCGGTCAAGTCGGCCAGCAAGGTTGGTTTCGCGGCAGCAGGCGTTGACCAGGCTTCAAACAGTCGTTGGGCCATGCGGGGATGGAAGGCCGTTTCGCCCTGCATCACTTTTCGGATCGAGGCGCGTAGTTCTTCAGGCTCGACATTCTTGGGCAGGTAGCCTTTGACCCCCAGGCGGGCCGCTCGCTCGACGTACTCGCTTTCCTCGTGCATGGTCAGCACGATGACCCGCAGGCGGGGGAATCGATCTTTGATCTCTTCAAGGGCATCGAGGCCCGAAAGGCCCGGCATACTGATGTCCAGTAGGACGACCTCGGGCATAGCGTCTTCTAATAAGGTGCGCAGCTCGGTGCCGTCGGCGGCTTCGCCAACGACTAGGACTTCTTCCATCTGTTCTACGATCGAGCGTACGCCCCCACGGAACAGCGCGTGATCGTCGACAATGGCCAGGCGGATGATGCTCATGCTTCGTTCAACGAAAAGGTGGCGGTGATCTGGGTTCCCTTCCCCGGCTGGGTGGTGAGGTCGAGTTGCCCTCCTGCCAAGTTCACTCGCTCGCGCAGGTTGCGCAAGCCCAAGCCTTCGGATCTCGCATTGGCTGGCTCGAATCCTTGCCCATCGTCGGTCACCGAGAGGATTAGCTGGGTTGCGGTTAGGTCGCCGCGGATTTCAATCCGCTTCGCTTCTGCATGGCGAAGGGCATTACTGAGGGCTTCTTGCACGACGCGATACCCGGTCACTTGAAGAACGGGTCCCAGTGGCGGGGCCTTTTCGGCTTGTTGCCACTGAAAGAGGACTTGGGCGTCGCTCGCCACGTCGGTCTTTTGGGCCAGTTCGCGCAAGGCGGGACCCAACCCAAAGTCCGAAAGGATGCTGGGGGTCAGGTTGCGGGTGATGCGCCGGGATTCTTCCACAGCCTCGTCGAGCATCTGGACCAAGGGGCCGAGTTCCTTCCCATCGAGGGGCAGGTTGGCCAACCGCAACCGCATGGCGAGCAGAATTTGACCCAGGCCATCGTGCAAATCGCGGGCGATGCGGGTGCGCTCTCGCTCTTCGCCTTCCACCCAGGCGCTTCGACGTTCTTGCTCGCGGTGTTGTTCGGCTTGTTGCGAGGCCAGCAAGCGGTCGCGCATGGTCAGGAGCGACTGGCCGAGCTCATCCTCGTCGCCCAGGGGTTCGAAGGGCAGCTGAAACTCTCCCTTACCGATGGAAGAGGCAAACTTGGCCCGGCGGCGCAAGGCATCGATCAATTCGATGAGGGCCCGCTGCATGTCGGCGATTTCGTCTCGCCCCCGGGGACGGGGCAACTGGCGAGGCAAGGCCCCCCGACTTAGTTGTCGGACGATGCCTTCCAATAGGTGAATGGGGCTGCTCAAGGATTGCGAGACGACCAGCGAGGCAAAAAAGATCAAGACCATGCAGCCGAGTCCGATGGCCACGAGTTGCCAAGCCTGTTTGCTGGCAGGACGAAGGGCTTCCGCGCGGTCGATCTCTGAGAGGATGGCCCAAGACAATCCCCCAATTCGCACCGGGCGATAAACACTTAGCACCGGGACCCCGCGATAGTCGATCACTTCCTGCTGGCCGACCTCTCCACTCACCGCACGCAGGCTGGCGTCGGTTTCCACCACGATTTCCCTCGGCTGTCGTTCGATCAAGAACCGCGAAGGGCTACGCATGCGCTGGTCGTCGGCCACCAAATAGGACTCGCCGCTGGTACCCATGCCGGAGATGCTGCCCAAGATGCCCCAGACCGGCTGGGTCGGCAAGCGGACGAGCAACCGTCCGTCCCCCACAGGTTGGACCAAGACCAACCCCAAAGCCTCCGAGGAATCCGGTCCCTGGGCTTCCACCAACCAATGAGCCGATACGGCCCGTCCGTCGAACTTTGTGGCAGCCTCGGCCCACCACTTGGCCCCGTCGCCGCCCGACACCTTATATAGGGTGTCCGGTCCAAGCAACGCCCAGTTGGTCATGGCCCACCGATCCATGCGGGTGCGCACTTCGGACAGGCTGGCGGTATCGCCCCGCATCAACGCTTGAAAGTCTTCTTCCACTTGCGGGATGGAGACCAGGTCGGCCAGCCGATCGCGGTCCGCGTTCAACCGCGCGTACAGGTGGCTGTGTTTGAGAAGATTGACCGAGTTGAGCTGATGAAACGTCCGGTCGATCAAGGCACGGCGCGCCATTTGGTCGGCTTGGTAGCCCAGCAAGAGCAGGGCCAGCGCACTGATGCCCAGCAAGGCCAAGCTGATTTTGAAACTGACTCGCATGACCTGCAAAAAAACGAAAGGCCCAGAACCTGGGCCTCCGTGAAACTACTGAGAAATGAAAAGCTACCGTCGAATCGCTTTCTCGATCTCCGGATAGTACATCGTATCCGAAAGACTTGCCTGGGGCGGCACCATGGGGAAGACGTTCTCTTCCTTGAGCACCACCGCGCGGATCAGGAAGGGACCATCGTGTGCCTTGGCTTGGGCCACAGCGTCCTGCATCTCAGCCACGGTACGGGCGGCCACAGCTTTGACCCCGTAGGCCTCGGCCAGCATGACAAAGTCGGGGCTTTGAATGTCAACGCCCGAATAGTTGCGTGCGTAGAACTTCTCCTGCCACTGTCGGACCATGCCCAAATAGGCATTGTCGAGGATCACGATTTTCACCGGCCATTTCTCCTGGACCAGCGTGATGAGTTCCTGCGCGTTCATCTGGAACGAACCATCGCCCGAAATGCACCAGACCTCGTTGTTTGGGCAGGCAGCTTGCGCACCCATCGCTGCGGGCAGGCCAAAGCCCATCGTCCCAAGCCCCAACGAGGAGAGGAAGTGGTTTGGCTGCATGCGACGCATGTATTGGGCGGCCCACATTTGGTGTTGGCCCACGTCGGTGGTGATGATCGCGTCGTCCGGCAAGATCTTCTCGACGATGGTCAGGGCAGTGACCTCGTTGAACCGCGTCATATCGGCCACTTGCAGGGGGTACTTCTTGCGCTCGCCCCCCAAGTACTTGATCCAGTCCTCGCGGGTCTGTTTGTTTTGATCTGTCCGGGTGTCGGGGCACTCCTTTAATAGGCGCTTCAAATCCGCGTGCAGGAAACAATTGGTGCGGACGTTCTTGCCATTCTCCGAGCGGTCGATATCCGCATGAATGACTTTGGCTTTTGGTGCGAAGGTGTCGAGCTTCCCGGTTATGCGGTCGTCAAAACGAATACCCAGGGCAATGATCAGGTCCGAGTTCTGAACCGCGTCGTTGGCGTACTTCATCCCGTGCATCCCCAGCCAAGAGAAGTACAGCGGGTTGTCGTGCTCCATCGCGCCGATGCCCATGATCGTCGAGATGACCGGAATGTTCTCGCGGCTGACGAATTCGCGCAACTCGTCCCAGGCCTCAGCGATTAAAATGCCGTGGCCACAGATGATCAGGGGGCGTTCGGCGGCTGCAACCAAGTCACGGGCGGCATGCAATTCGTGCGTATGGACCGAGTAACGGCGGGTGCGCGTGGGGGGACACATGTGCTGCTCCCAATCATCGGGCAATTCGATGATGGCGTTCTGCACGTCCTTGGGAATGTCGATCAAGACCGGACCCGGGCGATCGTGCAAGGTCATGTGGTAGGCGTCCAGGAAAATCTGGGCCGCGTCCTCCAGCTTGGTGATCAGGTAGGTCTTCTTGGTGATCGGCAGGCAGATGCCCGTAATGTCGGTCTCCTGGAATGCGTCGGTTCCGATCAGGCTCAAGTTGACTTGGCCGGTGATGGCGATCATCGGCACCGAGTCAGCATACGCATCGGCGATGCCTGTTACCAAGTTCGTGGCACCAGGTCCCGAAGTCGCAAGGCAGAAGCCCGGCTTCCCGGTAACCCGGCCATAGGCATTCGCGGCGAGCGCGGCACCTTGCTCGTGACGTACCAAGACGTTGCGAAGCGAGGTATAGGCTAGGGCGTCATAGATCGGAAGGATCGCCCCGCCGGGGTAGGCAAAAAGGGTATCCGCCTCGAGCAGTTCGAGGATTCGGACAATGTATTCAGCACCACGTAGCTTCATAGACTCACAAAGATACGGCTTTCACAGCCAGCGGGTTTATCGGTCGGTCAAACAGCCTTCGGAGGCCGTTCTCACATGGTTGATGTACTTGCGCAGCACACCGGTCTTTTCCTTATACGGTGGTTTTGTCCAACGTGAACGACGCGCGGCCAGTTCCTCGTCTGTGATTTCCAGGCGAATTTCGTTTTTCTCCGCATCGATGGTGATTACATCGCCGTTCTCGATCAAGCCGATTGCACCGCCTTCCTGCGCTTCTGGCGTCACGTGCCCGACCACAAACCCGTGCGAGCCGCCCGAGAAGCGTCCGTCGGTGATCAGTGCGACGTCTTTGCCCAAGCCCGCGCCCATGACGGCCCCAGTCGGCTTCAACATTTCGGGCATGCCCGGCGCGCCTTTTGGTCCTTCGTAGCGGATGACGATGACTTCGCCCTTCTGTACTTCGTTGTGGATCCCGGTGATCGCGTCGTACTCGTTGTCGTAGACGCGCGCCTTGCCTTGGAAGCGAAGACCCTCCTTCCCGGTGATTTTCGCCACCGCGCCTTCGGGGGCGAGGTTGCCGTACAGAATCTGGATGTGGCCCGTCTCTTTGATGGGGTTCGACACGGGGTGAATCACGTCTTGCCCTTCGGTCAACGGGTTTACTTCGGCCAAGTTCTCAGCAATGGTCTTGCCTGTCACCGTCATGCACGAGCCGTCGAGCAAGCCTTCTTCCAGCATCAACTTCATGACACCGGGCACGCCGCCCACTTTGAACAGGTCGTCCATCAGGTACTTGCCGCTGGGCTTCAGGTCCGCGAGGAATGGGGTCTGATCCGAAATGCGTTGGAAGTCGTCAATGCCGAGGTCCACACCAGCGGTGCGGGCCATTGCCACCATGTGGAGCACCGCGTTGGTCGAACCGCCCAGGACCATGATGATGCGCAAGGCATTGTCGAAGGCCGCCTTGGTCATGATGTCCGAAGGCTTCAAGTCGAGCTTCAGAAGTGCTTTGATCGCCTCGCCAACGCGCGCGCCCTCGTTCGCCTTTTCAGGGCTGATGGCGGGGTTCGACGAAGTGTAGGGCAAGGCCATGCCCAATGCCTCAATGGCCGAAGCCATGGTGTTGGCCGTGTACATGCCGCCACAGGCTCCAGCACCGGGAATGCAGTGGCGGACAATTTGGTTGTAGTCCGTCTCGTCGATCGTGCCGCGCATCTTTTGGCCATAGGCTTCGAACGCTGAGACGATGTTCAGGTCCTCGCCTTTGTAATGACCCGCCTTGATTGTGCCACCATAGACCATGATCGCCGGGCGATCCAACCGTGCCATCGCGATCAACGAGCCAGGCATGTTCTTGTCACATCCGACCACGGCCACCACCGCGTCATAGTATTGTGCCGCCACCACTGTCTCAATCGAATCAGCAATGATCTCGCGCGAAACGAGCGAGTAGCGCATGCCCGGAGTACCGTTGGTCATGCCATCCGATACGCCGATGGTGTGGAAAATCAAGCCAACCAGCCCCGCGTCCTGAATGCCCTTCTTCATAAGGACCGACAGGTCGTTGAGGTGCATGTTGCAGGGATTGCCCTCATACCCCGTCGAAGCGATGCCCACCTGGGCCTTCTTCATGTCCTCGTCGTCCAGGCCGATGGCGTACAGCATCGCCTTGGCGGCGGGCTGGCCCTCGTTCTGGGTATAGTTGCGGCTGTATTTGTTGGTCTCGCTCATGGATCGAAGAGAAGGCAGCGCCCTTGCGTTGCCGATAAATGGGTCGGTAAGTTAGGCGATTGCGGGCTCTGCGACCAGCTTGGCGACGCGATCGCCCACGGCGGAAGTCGACTCTTTGCCGCCGCGGATGTCTTCGGTCACGAAGCCTTCGCCCAGCACCTGGTCGACGGCCCCGCGAATCACGTCCGCTTCGGTCTTCAGGCCAAAGCTGTATTCCAGCAACATGGCCGCCGAAAGGATGGTCGCGAGTGGGTTCGCGATGTTTTTTCCCGTGGCTTGGGGATAGGATCCGTGAATGGGTTCAAACAGCGACGGTCCCTCGCCGAGCGAAGCGGACGGCAGCATCCCCAGCGAACCGGTGATCACCGACGCCTCATCGGTCAAGATGTCACCAAACATGTTTTCGGTCAGGACCACGTCGAAGTACGCGGGGCCCGTCATCAGTTTCATCGCCGCGTTGTCGACAAACATCATGTCGAGCTTCACGTCCGGGTACTGGCTCGCCATGCCTTGAACCACTTCCCGCCACAGGCGCGAGGTTGCCAAGACGTTGGCCTTGTCAACTAGACACAACCGCTTATCACGACGCTGGGCCGCTTGAAACGCCAAGTGCGCGATGCGCTCGATCTCGTGCACTGAATAGACGCAGCTATCGTAGGCCGTGGTGCCTTGCTCGTTGCGACCGCGTGGTTCGCCGAAATAAATGCCCCCGGTCAGCTCGCGGAAGAAGACGATGTCTACTCCTTCGAGCAGGTGATTCTTCAGCGGCGAAGCCTCCGCCAACACCGGGTAAGTCGAAACCGGGCGCACGTTGGCGAACAGGCCCAGGGCCCGGCGCATGCGCAACAGACCTTGCTCGGGGCGGACTTTGGCCTTGGGGTCGTTGTCGTACTTCGGGTCGCCAATCGCGCCAAAGAGAATCGCTTCGCTCCAGCGGCAGACCTCTTCGGTCTCCTTCGGAAAGGGATCGCCCGTCGCGTCAATCGCAGCAGCGCCCACCAGGGCTTCGCGGTACTCGAAGGTGTGTCCGTAGCGCTCGGCTACGGCCTCGAGGGCTTTCTTCGCTTCAACAACAATTTCGGGCCCGATGCCGTCACCGGGCAGGATGGCAATCCTGTGTACGCTCATGCGCGCAAAGTTACTTCTTCTCCAAGATGTATGTGGCAACTGCGGCGTGCAATCCGCCAGTGGTGTGGTCCGAGACGATGCGATAGCCCATGCCGTAGAGCCAGTTGAACTTCTCGGCGGTCATCAGGGCCACTTTGTCGGCGGTGCTTTCGTGGGGCGACTTGGGGTCGGGCATCGGCAGTTCGATCGATTCCAAGTAGTCCTTCCCGTCGGTAATGAGCATTTCGGCGTAGTAGTCGGTCGAGATGATCTTGAGGATCACGACATCTTCCTTGGGCTTGCTCGATTGGGCTTGTGCATCGTTAACGAAGGCGAAACCGGCGAAAAGAAGGGAGAGGAGTAGCAGACGTTTCATGGAAAAAAGAGCTTTTAATGAGGGGTAGGAGGCCAAAAGAACGGGCTTTTCCCGATCAAATGCTAGATTTTCTTACCCCAGTCTAAGATTCGCCCTAACCGACCCGTTGCATCCCCTCAGCAACCGTAGGGGTTCCAGAAGCTGGTGATGCGCCACTTGCCGTCGATCTTCTTGATTGTCAGTTCTTTCCAGATGGCTTGGGAGGTCAGGGGGGTGTACACATAGCCCACTGTGCCTTTTGCGAGCACGATCTCCTGCCAGTTGTACTCGTGCTCGCCGCAATAATCGGATTCGGTGGCCACCAGCCCGTCGCCCATGGGGTAATGGAATTCGAAGAGTTCGTAGCTCGCTTGGCGGATCACTTTCGCCTTGAGGCACGGTTTCGCGCGGATGTTCACGTTCTCGCCCAGAACGATCAGGTCTTCGTGGAAGAAGTCTCGGTCCTCGATGCGTAGGTACGAGGGCGCTTGGAAGGCCCCTTCTTCCGTTCGGTGGAAACCGAAGCGGAGCAACTGCTCCATCTTGTCAAAGATGAAACTGAGGTCTTCCCACTCCTTCCATTCAGAGGGCTTTTCATAGCCCATCTCGGGACTCGCACGGATCGAGTCGGCGCAGAGAGCGGCCAGCGCGTCGATGTCCCGCGTGGTCACCGCCACCGTCAGCTTGTTCTTAAACTCCACGAACGAGGGGTCCAGGTAAGATTCGTCGTAGACGTAGGGCTGCTTGTCGGACTTTTGGGCCTGAGCGGTCAGGCCAGCGAGCAGGGCGAGGGAAAGGAGGAGGGGTTTCATGTTAGCAGCCGCGAAGGTCCCAGAAAGAATAGATCTTCCACTGTCCATTGATTTTTCCCACTGACATGTACGAACCCCACTGCTCGCTTGTGAACTGACTTGCGATGTAGCCAATCTTTTCACCAGGAAGTTGAATGGCAATCCAAGTCTGATCATGCCCTAGTTCTATGTCTTTCTCATAGGCATCAGCCCAAAAACCACCGCGCATTTCAAAACGCCCATAAGTGGTTTTGCGAACAATAGGCGCCTTCAACGATGGCGCAGAGCGGATGTTGACATTCTCTCCCAGAACTACAATCGTCTCAACCCGCACGCCCTTATAGTCATGCACTGCGTGAATGGAATCTGGATAGTAGGTCTCCATATGACCGGAGTAAGACGGTGAACCAAATTCGAATCGCTCCATCGAATACTTCGGGTAGTAGTAAGGCAAATCATCCTCTGGCGGTATCGTCCTGCGTTCGAATCCAAATCGGATATAGTGCGCATACTCCTCCCATTCTTGGTTGGACCACTTCTCAAACTGTATTTGATTCGGCGAGAAAACCCAGTGATCGCCCGATCCTGCACTAATTACTGAATCAGCAAACAGCGACCGCATCAACACCGTGTCCCGCTCCACCACCGCCACCGTGAGCTGATTCTTAAACTCCACAAACGAGGGATCGAGATACGACTCGTCATAGACGTAGGGCGGCTTATCGGACTTCTGGGCTTGGGCAGATAGACTCGCCAGCACCAAAAAGAAAAGAGGCACGAATCGCTTCATGCCTCTCAAGATCGCAAATCGCGGGCCAGTTGGAAACCCTAAGCCATCCAACCCGCCCGCTTCGACTCGAATCCTTCGATCACCTCGCTTTTGCTCAGCAGGTAATCAATGTCGTCGTACCCGTTGATCATGCAGGTCTTCTTGTACGGATCAATCGGGAACGACTCGCTGCCCACGCCGGGCATGGTGATCGTCTCGGCCTCCAGGTCGATGGTCAGTTCCAATGTCGGGTCGGCCTCGATGGCCTTAAAAGTCGCTTGCAGGAACTCCTCGCTGACGGTCACGGGCAGCAGGCCGTTGTTCAACGAGTTGCCCCGGAAGATGTCGGCGAAGAACGAGCTGACCACCGCGCGGAAGCCGTAATCGGCCAAGGCCCAAGCGGCATGCTCCCGCGACGAACCACAACCGAAGTTGCGCCCGGCCACGAGCACTTGGCCCGAGTAGGTCGGGTCATTGAGCACGAAGTCCGCCTTCGGGCGGTCGTCGGAGGTATAGCGCCAGTCGCGGAAGAGTTTCTCGCCGAAGCCTTCGCGGGTGGTGGCTTTCAGGTAGCGCGCCGGGATGATCTGGTCGGTATCCACGTCGCGGATGGCGAGCGGTACGGCGCGGCTGTGCAGGGTGGTGAATTTTTCCATGTCGGCTGTACTTAAATCAACTCGCGAATGTCGGTCAGCTTCCCAGTCAAGGCCGTCGCGGCGGCGGTCAAGGGGCTGGCCAAAATGGTGCGTGCACCGGGGCCTTGGCGGCCTTCGAAGTTGCGGTTCGAGGTCGAGACGCAATACTCGCCCGTCGGCACCTTGTCCTCGTTCATGCCTAAACAGGCCGAACAACCCGGCTCGCGCAATTCGAAACCAGCAGCGGCGAAGATTTTGTCTAAGCCTTCTTTGATCGCTTGCGCTTCCACTTGCTTGGAGCCGGGCACGATCAGGGCGTTCACGTTTGGGGCCTTGGTTTTGCCTTTCACCAGTTCGGCAACGGCGCGCAAATCCTCGATCCGCGAGTTGGTACAGGAACCAATGAACACCCAGTTGATGGGCTTACCCTCAATCTCCTCCCCAGGCACAAAGCCCATGTAGTCGAGCGATTTCTCGAAGCTCTTGCGTTCGCCGTCTTCCACTTCCGACAACGCGGGGATGTGTCCGCCCACGCCGATGCCCATGCCCGGGTTGGTGCCATAGGTGACCATCGGTTGGATGTCGGCGGCGTCGAAGTGATGTTCCGCATCGAACTTGGCGTCGGCATCCGAAGGCAGGGATTTCCAATAGGCCACCGCCTCGTCCCAGTCCTTTCCTTTCGGGGCGAAGTCGCGACCCTTGACGTAGTCGAACGTAGTCTCATCCGGTGCGATCATGCCACCTCGCGCGCCCATTTCAATCGACATGTTACAGACGGTCATGCGACCCTCCATCGAAAGCGAACGAATGGCCGATCCGGCAAACTCGATGAAGTAGCCCGTCCCACCCGCTGCGGTCAGCTTCGAGATGATGTAGAGCACGATGTCTTTTGCAGTCACGCCTTTGTCCGTCGAACCGTCGACGGTGATGCGCATGGTCTTCGGCCGCGATTGCAAGACGCATTGCGTGGCCAAGACCTGCTCGACTTGGCTGGTGCCGATGCCAAAGGCAATGGCCCCAAACGCACCGTGGGTCGAGGTGTGCGAGTCGCCACACACCATCGTGCGGCCCGGTTGGGTGATGCCCAGTTCTGGCCCGATCACGTGGACAATGCCTTGGAACGGATGGCCCAGGCCGTAGAGCTCCACGCCAAACTCCTTGCAATTGTCGGTCAACTGCTGAACCTGTTTGCGAGAGAGTGCTTCCTTGATCGGCAGGTGCTGGTCTTTGGTCGGCACGTTGTGGTCAGCGGTGCCGATGGTGTTTCCCACTCGGGCGACCGGAATGCCACGCGCACGAAGGCCGTCAAACGCCTGGGGCGAAGTGACTTCGTGAATCAAGTGGCGGTCGATGTAGACAATCTCCGGTCCACCTTCGATGCGGTCGACCACGTGGGCCTCCCAGACTTTTTCAAACAGGGTCTTTCCCATTTCTCGCTCGGATGCTTCGCTTACGCGACTTTGTTAACGGCTTGCAAGTAGGCTTTGGCGGTGGCGAACACCACGTCGGTATCCGCGCCGAAGCCATAGTAGAACACGCCGTCCTTGCTGATTTGGACGTGAACCTTGCCTTGATCCTCGGTGCCCGCCGTGACGGCTTGGACCAAGTATTCCTCCAGGATCACCTCCTTCTTCATGATCTTATTGATGGCCTTTAAGGTCGCATCAACCGGGCCCGTGCCTTTCTCCAAGGCGTGGTGCGGTTCGCCGTTGATCTCCACGGTGATCTCGGCAATGGCCGGTTTCTCCATCCCGCAGGACACTTTCATGTCCAAGATGTTGACCATCCGCAGGGAGGCTTTCGCGCCGACCAGCATCAACAAATCTTCCTCCGAGAGGTCCTTCTTCTCGTCGGCCAGGATCAGGAACTTCTCGTACGTGTCATCCAACTCCGCTTTGGTCAGCTTCACGCCCAGGCGTTCGATGTGGTGGCTCAAGGCCGCCCGGCCCGAACGCGCCGTCAATACGATGGCCGAGTCGGGCACGCCCACGTCCTTGGGGTCGATGATCTCGTAGTTCTCGCGGTGCTTCAGCACGCCGTCCTGGTGGATGCCCGAGCTGTGCGCAAAAGCGTTCCGACCGACGATGGCCTTGTTGGGCTGCACGGGCATGCGCATCAGGCGGGTGATCATCCGTGAGGTGGGATAGATTCGCTTGATGTTGATGTCGGTGTACAGCCCCACCGCTTCCTTGTGGCTTTTGATCACCATCGCGGCTTCTTCGAGCGAGGTGTTCCCCGCCCGTTCGCCGATGCCGTTCATGGTGACTTCCATTTGGCGGGCGCCGTTGCGCAAGCCCGCGATGGTATTGGCGGTGGCCAAGCCCAAGTCATTATGACAGTGCACCGAGATGATGGCGCGGTCAACGTTCTTCACGTTGTCCATGAGGTACTTGATCTTCGCGCCGTACTCGTCGGGCATACAATAGCCCGTTGTGTCGGGAATGTTGACCACCGTGGCCCCGGCAGCAATCACCGTCTCGACCATGCGCGCCAAGAATTCCAGGTCGGCGCGTCCGGCGTCCTCGCAATAGAATTCCACATCGTCGATCAAGTTTCGGGCGAATTTGGTCGCCTTCGCCGCCCGCTCGAGGATGTCCTCCCGCGTGGTGCGCAGCTTGTACTGAATGTGCATATCCGAGGCACCGATCCCCGTGTGGATGCGCCCGCGCTTGGCAAACTTCAGCGCGTCGGCGGCTACTTGGATGTCCTTCTCGACCGCACGGGTCAGGGCACAGATCGTCGGCTTCTCAACGGCCTTCGAAATCTCGACCACCGAGTTGAAATCCCCGGGGCTCGAAACGGGAAAGCCCGCCTCGATCACATCAACACCCAAAAGTTCGAGCGCACGGGCCACTTCGATCTTTTCGATCGTGTTGAGTTGGCAACCGGGCACCTGCTCGCCGTCGCGCAGCGTGGTGTCGAATACGTAGACTTTATCGCTCATTAGTGATAGTGGTGGGTCAAACGGTGGACAAAGGTAGGTGCGAAAACGAAATCGGCCCTCCCTGCACGTGGCAAGGAGGGCCGTTTCCAATGTTTTTACTGTCAACGCAACCGTCCTTGCCTACTTCAAAAGAAGTAGTAGCTGGGCAAGGAGAAGGCTTTTTTGCGCTGAATTCATGTCCCAAAGATAGGGTCTTTCGAAACGCCCTGCAACGCTTAATAATTCCTCATACTTCCTGTAAAATAGTTTGCCTAGTTTTCGGCCTGCGCTCACCCTCCCTCGACTTCCATGCCGCACAGCCTTACGCCCTTCGATTTTCGCAACCTGAAAGGTGACATGCTCGGCGGCATCACTGCCGGCATCGTTGGTTTGCCCCTCTGCATTGCCCTGGGTGCGGCTTCCGGTCTTGGACCAGTGGCCGGTCTTTATTGCGGCATCATCCTCGGTTTGGTCGCCGCAGTCATGGGCGGCTGCAACACCCAGATCAGCGCACCGACCGGGCCGATGACCTCGGTCATCTTCATCGCAGTGATCCCGGTGGCCATTGAAGTGGCCGGTTCGGTTCAGGCCGGACTGAGCATTGTGGTCGCGACGCTTCTGTTGGCATCAGTGATCGAGTTGCTCTTAGGCATCTTCAAGCTGGGCAAATACGTGGCCTACATCCCCTTTCCCGTGCTGTCGGGTTTTATGTCGGGCATTGGGGTGATCGTAATTCTGCTCTCGCTCAAAGATTTCCTGGGGGTCGACCTGCACGGCGAGAAGTACAACGCAGTGCAGACCATGACCCACTTGCACGAATGGTTCGGTAACCGCACCAACTGGACCAGTGCTGCCCTGGCCTTCGGCACGACCCTGCTCATTCTGGTCTTCCCAAAAGTGACCAAGGCCGTGCCCGCCACGCTGGTGGCCTTGGTGGCAGGTACAGCCGTCAGCTACTTTTTGAAACTGCCCGAAACTTCGAACGTCAAGATTGTGGGCTTCATCCCCACCGAAATGCCCACCTTCCAATTGGGCACCCTGACTCACTTCCCTTTCGAGCACTTCCCGAAAATCATCGTGGCTGCGCTTTCGCTCGGGGCACTGGGGGCCATTGATACCCTTTTGACTTCGGTGGTCGCCGACAAAATGACGCGTACGCGCCACAAATCGAACCGGGAACTGATTGGGCAAGGACTTGGCAACATGGCGAGTGCCTTGTTCGGCGGCTCGATGGGCGCAGGTACCACGGTAGTTACCGTCACCAACATCAAATCGGGCGGACGCACCAAATGGTCGGGCGTATTTCAGGCGTTATTCCTGATCCTCATTGTGGCCTTCGGTTCGTCGATCGCTGAGCAGATTCCCTACCCCGTACTGGGCGGCATTCTGCTCACCATCGGCATCAAGATCATCGACGTGAACACCTTCAGCCACTTCGGCAAGGTGCCTTGGCGCGATTCATTCATCACGGTGGTTGTCCTGGTCCTGACCATCTCATGGGGCCTCATTGAGGCCGTAGCTGTGGGCATGGTGCTCTCGATGGCCTTCTTCATGAAACGGATGGCCGATGTCATCAACTATTACTCGCACGGCTCGAAGGTGGAGGGCATCTCCGAAAAGCTGATCAGCAGCTTCAAGGATGCGAAAGAGTTTAAGGAGCAGATCTACATCAAGGCATTGAAAGGCCCGATTTTCTTTGGCTTTGCCTCGCGGTTCGAAGAGTCGATCGCCTCGATTCCCAAAAAGGTCAAAGCCATCATCTTGAACATGGAGGCAGTGCCCTACATGGACCAATCGGGCATGTATGCACTGACCGAAGCGATTGCGGTGATGAAGGAAAAAGACATCATCGTCTGCCTAGCAGGTTGCAACGAGGAAAACGAAAAGTGGCTCCGCAAGATCAAGACCATCCCCGATGTGGTGGACGAGGACCGCGTCTATCAAAAAGTGGAAGAAGCTGTCCTGTGGCTGCATGATTCGGGCGCACTGACCAACGAAGGATCGGCGAAGTACAACATCATTGTCCCAAGTGCCTTTACCCCCGATGGCGACGGCGTCAACGACGAGCTCATCATCCGAGGCCTCAGCAAGTTTCCCCACCATCGCGTACGCATCCTCACCGAGAATGGCGAAGAAGTGTTCCACTCGGGCAACTACAAGGAATCGCCCTTCGACGGCCTGAAAGACGGGAAAAACCTGCCGCAGGGCCGCTACAAAATCGAAATCTTCTTGAGCGACGAGAAAGAAAACCTGAACGGGGACTTCCACCTGCTTCGTAACTAAGTGGCATAACCCTTACCGTCATGTTCCATCACATTGTCCTCTGGCGCGTCAACGAAGACGCAGGTGCCCACAAGCAATTGGCCCACGAAATGAAGGAAATGCTCGAGGCCTTGCCCGCGCAGATCCCTGAAATCGTCGAGTTCCGCGTGGGAATCAACGAGATTCTTTCGGCCCGCTCTTTTGATGTCTCGCTGGTCTCCTCCTTCAAAAGCAAAAAAGACCTGAAAACCTATCAGGCGCACCCCGCTCACCAGCCAGTGGTCGAGCGTTTCAAAGTCATCACCAAGCAGGGCGCGGTGGTCGACTATGAAGACTAAGATTCTTTTCGGCTAGGTCAACTCACTGTGCGTGCCGTCACAGTACGGCTGGTCACCTGTGCGCTTGCAGCCACACCACGAGACCATCTGGGTGGTAAAAATCTCGGTCCTGACGGGTACGAAGTCCGTGCCTTTGTGCGATCCGTCACAGAAGGGCTGCTTGGTTGAGGCCCCACAGGAGCACCACAGGTAGGTGCCGCGCTCCAACTCGACGATGTACGGTCGGGGTTGAGGACATTTGGGCAGGTTGGTTCCGTGCTCGCTCATGTCAGAAAAGGTAGGCACTGCCCGCCATCCCCGCAAACCCATCGGCCGCGATCTGTGTTGTACCTTACCTAACGCACCGGGCACCATGAAAGGCATCCGCTTCACCAACTACGTTCCCCCACCCGCGGGGCAGGCCAACTTCGATTCGCTTTCGAAGATTTTCCTGCAACTGCTCGGCTATACGGCCGGGGATGCGGACGAGGCAATCTCGTGGCTCAACGACCTGGACAACCAATACGGCCTGACCGATGGGCAGTACGGGATGGGCGACTTTCTGGATGACCTGAAACGCGAAGGCTACCTGAGCGACGACAACCCCACGGGCGACCTAAAGCCGAC
Organism: uncultured Cytophagales bacterium; assembly: GCA_964350605.1. GTDB lineage: Bacteria > Bacteroidota > Bacteroidia > Cytophagales > JAAEPT01 > CAYGKP01. Next base: position 2,455 of record CAYGKP010000011.1, on the reverse strand, counting down.
GGCGAAGACCGAGCAGGCCCTGCGTCAACGGGCGTTGGAGGACATTTTTGGCAAGCTGAAAAAGAGCGAATCGGGCAGCCACCGCACGAGCCACACCGGCCAAGGCGACGAAGCCTCGGCCGACTTGCGGGGGTTTCAGTTTGGCGACCCGCTGGATTCCATCGACCTGACCCAATCGATTCACAACGCGCAGGTGCGTTCGGGGATCGAGGACATGAACCTGACCCAGGACGACCTGGAAATCCGCGAGCGCGAGCACAAGGCCTCGATGGCCACGGTGCTGATGATCGACATCTCGCATTCGATGATCTTGTATGGCGAGGACCGCATCACGCCCGCCAAGCAGGTGGCGATGGCCCTGGCCGAGCTCATCACCAAGCGGTATAAGCAGGACACCCTCGACATCGTGGTGTTTGGCAATGATGCCTGGCCGATTGAGATCAAGGATTTGCCCTACCTGCAAGTGGGCCCCTACCACACCAATACGGTGGCGGGGCTCGAACTCGCGATGAACATTTTGCGGCGGCGGCGGACGCCCAACAAGCAGATCATCATGATTACCGACGGGAAGCCGACCTGCCTAAAAGTCGGTGTCAGGTACTACAAGAACAGCTTCGGGCTCGACCGCAAGGTGGTGGGCAAGACGCTGAACCTAGCGGCGCAGTGTCGGCGGGTGGGGATTCCGATTACCACGTTTATGATTGCCCGCGATCCGTACCTCCAGCAGTTCGTGCGCCAGTTCACCGAGACCAACCAGGGGCGGGCCTACTACTCGTCGCTCGACGGCCTGGGCGAATTTGTCTTCGAGGACTTCATTCGGAATCGGCGGAAGAATGTGAGGTTTTAGCCCTCCAAAAAGTAAACCCCCACCCATCGGATCGACGAGCGGGGGTTCTGAAATTTTAGGCAAGCCGTGGGCTAGGGTGCCTCGAAGATCTTGCTCGTGCAGCTGAAGGGATACTCCGGGTAGTCCCCGTCGGGGTCCTGAAGGCGGAAATCGGAGATGACAGCCGAGGTCGTCTGACTGCCCGCCACCGTATTCCCAATGGCCGTGATGGTAAGCAACAGGTTCTCCCCTGTGCCAATCACCGTTGACACATCATTGATGGGCGTGGTCAGGTTGGTTGATAGGGTGATGGATACTGCATTTCCCGTGCGACTAAACCGCAAGGAAGCCCCCAAGGTTGGGTCGACCGTGATCGCGAAATTTCCGGTCGTTGGCGTGCCGTTCGGGTCCCCGTAACTGTAGGCAAGCCCGCTGGATGTCCGCTTGAGGCTCGCTTCGTATTCGGCCGTCCCTGGTGCGACTTCGGTGAAGTTGATAATCAACTCCACATCGGACAAACCCACTTGGGTCAACTCATCAAGATCAAAATCGAGAGTGAAATCCCCAACAATCTCACTCGAATCGTTCGCGATCTCGTAGGTGTAGGTGCCCGGTGAAGCGGTTACATTTTGGACCATCGAGAAATCGAACCCGTTGTTGGTGATGGTGGTCGAGTAGGTGAATTGCCCCGCTGTTGTGAACATGGGCGCTGTTTCGGTGTACTTGAAGACCGTGTCGTAGCAGGCACAGCCGCTACATCCACCGCTGTCGCCGCCGTCGTCCTTCTTGCAGGCTGTGAAAAGTAAAAGTGAGGCTAGGGCGAGCAGTAGGCTGTGTTTCAAAACGATCCAGTTTTCGGTTCCAATTTTTTTGTGTCCCCTCAAGATAAAAAAATAACCCCCACCCATCGGATCGACAAGCGGGGGTTCTTGATTTTTACGCTAGCTGGGGGCTAGGGAGCCTCGGTAATCTTCGTTGGGCAACCGAAGGGTTTCTCTGGATACCCGCCCTCCGAATTGTCGAGCGTCACATCCGAAATCTTAATGGCCGACTTTTGGCCCGACGCCGTGCCCACCGTGCCGCTCATCGTGATGCGCAACTGGATGCCAGTGGTAATAACAGTCGCCGTCTCGCTGGGAGAAAACATGGAAAGCGCGCCAGGCAACGTCGCATCGAATTGCAAGGAGCTGCCTGTCCGCACGGCGCTGATCGAAGAAGTTAAGTTGCTATTACCCAAATCAGTGGCCGGGCCAAAGCTGGTCGGCGTACCGCTCGGATCTCCATAAGTGGCAGCAATTTGGGTGGGTGTTTTGGTCAACCGCACTTCATAGATGACCGTCGAGGTGATCGAATCAATCAATTCAATTTTGAACACCGCGTTGGGGCCCGTTCCGGAAGCAAACAGCGAATCCAGTTCAAACGTCAACGAAAAGTCACCCGAGAGGTAAAGATCCGAGTTCTCTACGCTGTACGAATAAGTACCCCCCGCACCTGAAGTGTTCGTGCGCAGGGAAAATTCCAAGCCGTCATCGACGATGTCCGTGGCGAACGCCATGCCCGTCGGTGTACCGGGGTCGGTCTCGGTGAAAAGGAGCGTGGGGTTCGGGTAGCTGTCACACGGATCGGAGG
>CAYGKP010000010.1:0-24559 GCA_964350605.1 uncultured Cytophagales bacterium | reverse complement strand
CCCGCCGAGCAATTGTTCCGCATCCCAGTCGGCGACTTTGAATTGCTCCTGGTCGACGAATTCGGCACCGAGCGCGACCTGCGTCCAACCCTCTACGACCTTTTGGCCCACCGGGCCGTCGACTTGTTGCGCAATTCGGAGATGAGCTTGACCCAGCCCGCCGATGTCTTCCGCATCGACCAAGCAGTCTACTTCGCACCGCCTCACCTGTTCTCGGATTGGCCCTTGGCGGTTAACGACAGTTCCAATGCCCAGCGGCTGTCGCTGAAGATTCTTCAACGCCTGACCCAGTTTCATCTTCGTGACAAAAACCCCCAGGCGCTCATCGACTTGGAACTCAAGCGCCTTTCGCTGGTTCACGCCCATTTTGTTGGCGAGAACAAAGACAGCCTCTACCTGCGTGCGCTGTACGATCGCATCGAGCGATTCAAGAGCGACCCCGACGTCACGAGGATTTACTACGAAGCCGCCTCGCTCATCAAACAGCAAGGCAATGCTTACAACCCACTGGGCGACACGACGGCCCGTTGGTTATGGGTCGAGGCCCGGGACTTGGCACAAACAGGCGTCGACCTGTACCCCAAAAGTCGTGGGGCAGCCAATTGCATTTCCCTGATTCGCTCCCTTGAGGCCCGCGAGTTGAGCATTGAACACGAAAGCATCGAAACGCCCGATACACCGATTCGGGCAATCGCGCGGCACCGAAACCTGGGCAAACTGACCTTTCACCTGGTCAAAACCAGCGAAGAGGAGTACAACAGCTTCAACGGCCAATCGTACGCCGACCGCGTACGCGTCGCTTTTTATCGCGCCCAGCCAGCGGTGGCCCATTGGAATCAGGCCTTGCCTTCGACCAATGGCGACTTGCAAGCGCACCACACCGAGGTGGACATTCCGGGTCAAAAAGCTGGCTACTACGTCCTGCTTGTCGGTTCAAGCGACAGCCTAGGGATGGAAGGGGAAGCAGTCAGCCTATCCATCCTTTTGGTGACCGACATCGGCTATTTCGCCCGCCGCTTGGCCGACGGTTCGTTCGAGATTTCCGTTCGGTCACGAACCACGGGAAAGCCCTCGTCCGGTGCGAAAGTCACGCTCGTTCGCCGGTATTACGACAGCAAAGCCCGCGAGTACAAAAAGGAAATGTTGCGCGCCACTTCAACCGACCGAGATGGGTTGGTTCGGTTCGAGATTCCCCGTCGGAAAGACTATGCCAGCTACGGAGTATCGATTGCCGAAGGCGGTGATGTGTTCGAAAGCAGCCAGTTCCTCTACCACAGCGAGCCGGAACGCGAACAGGCCCCGCAGACGCGCCTCACGATCCTGACCGACCGTTCGATCTACCGTCCGGGCCAGCCGATTCACTACAAGGCCGTGCTCTACCAAGCCGACCAGAAAACCCCCCAAGTGTTAGCTGGGCGCACGTTCACCATCGAGTTCCTCGACGTGAACAACCAAAAGCTGTCCGAGCAGTTGGTGAAAACCAACGAGTACGGCAGCGTCCACGGTACCTTCTTCGCCCCCGAAGGTGGCCTGCTCGGTAGCATGCAACTGCATACGCACTACGGCTCGAAAAGTATTCGGGTCGAGGAGTATAAGCGGCCCACCTTCCAAGTTACGCTCGACCCCCGCGAGGGCAGTGCAGCCTTGGGCGATTCCATTCTGGTAACGGGCAAAGCCATGAGCTACGCGGGTGCCGCCATAGACGGTGCGCAGGTGAAATACACCGTCACCCGTTCGACCTACGTGAACCCTTGGTGGGCCTGGCGTTGCGGTTGGTACTACTGGTCGTCGCCTCCCTCACAGGTCATCGCGCAAGGCGAAACGACCAGCGAAGTGGACGGCTCGTTCGAGGTCAAATTCTTGGCCCTGCCCGACCCCACCATCGACGCAAAGCTGCGCCCAGTGTTCACTTACGAAGTGACTGTCGAGGTGACCGACATCGCCGGGGAAACCCACACGGCCAGTCGCTCCACCCGGTTGGGCTATCACAGCCTGGAGCTGTCGGTCTCGCTGCCCAGTTGGAAGCCCGAAGCGAAGCTCAAACCCTTGAGCATCTCCACCCGAAACCTTGACTACCAAAAACTCGAAGCCAAAGGCGAGTTGAAGATCTACCGCCTGACCCCACCCTCGCATGTCCTGCGCGACCAGGCACTCAGCCAATCAGACCTCTACGAGCACAGCGAAGCCGAGCACTACCGCCTGTTCCCACACGACCCTTATGGCCAAGCCGGAAAACCCGAATCCTGGCCCCGTGGCCCCGTGCTGGCGACACTGCGTTTCGACACGGGCGATACTTCGCGCTACGACTTCCCGCTCAAAGGCCTGACCCCTGGGTACTATGCCGTGGAAGCCTGGGCCATCGAAGCCGATGGCGACACTGCCCGTTGGGGCACTACCTGGACCTGGAACGACCCCAAGTCGAAGAGCATGCCCCAGCCCGAGTTCTTCTCGACTGACGTGTTGACCAGCAGCTTGAAGCCAGGCGAAACCGCCCAAGTCCTAGTGGGCTCCAGCGTGGATGGCTGGGTGCTATGCGAGGTGGAATGGGAGGGAAACATCGTCGATCGCTTCTGGAAACGCCCGAAAAATGGGCAGTTGCTCGTCGAATACAAGGCCGAGGAAAAACACCGCGGCGGCTTCGCCTTTCACTTTACGATGATGCACGCGAACCGCAAGTTCACTACCTCCCATTGGGTGTCGGTGCCCTACGAGGACTACCTGGAGGTGAAACTCAAGACGCATCGCGACCTACTCGAACCTGGCGAAAAAGAAAAATGGACCTTAGTAGTCAAAGGAGCGAACGGCGCGAAGCTCGCAGCCGAAGTGGCGGCGACGATGTACGATGCCTCGCTCGATGTGTTCACCGGGCACTATTGGGGCCTTAGTGGCCGGTTATATACCTGGACGAAACGAAATTGGAGTTACGACAGTGGCTTCCAGCGGCGCGGCTACGCCCGTTTGGTCACCATCAATTGGAACCCCTCGACCGGTGAGTATGGGTTCAGCTATGATCGCCTGGATTGGCTCGGGTTGCTGTATGAATTGTCCCGCTATGGGCGCTATGGCGGCTATGGATACATGTCTCGCAGTCGAGGTGGCTTCGACGATGTGGATGGGTTTGGTGAAGGCGAAATGATGATGGACATGGCGGTGGAAGAGGTTGATGCGCCCATGACCGAATCACCATCTCCTGTCGCCAGTGCGGCATTTAAGGAAAAAGATGCCTCACCACCACCTGCACCGCCAGCCGGCAAAGCGGTCAACGCACGTGAAAGCGGCGGCGAAACCAATGAAGCGACTGGTGACATCCCCGTGCGAAAGGACTTCCGCGAGACGGCGCTGTTCGTACCCCAATTGCGCACCAACGAGAAAGGCGAAGTCGAGATTGAATTCACCATGCCCGAGGCCTTGACCGAATGGAAATTCATGGCCCTGGCCCACACCAAGGACCTGAAAGTCGGCCAAACCCAAGCGAAGGTCAAAACCCAAAAGGAACTGATGGTGCAAGCCAATGCACCGCGCTTCCTGCGCGAGGGCGACACGATTCGCTTCTCGGGCAAAGTCACCAACCTGACGGCAGACACCCTGTCGGCCGAGGTTGTGCTGTCGCTCTATGATGCGCGAACCATGAAACCGATCAGCGGTGCCTATCAATTGATCGATGGCGACACGAGCGTTCAAGTCCCTGCCGGACAAAGCCGAGCAGTATTCTGGACGCTGGTCGTACCCGAGGGCGGCAGTGCGATTACCTATCGCCTGACGGCGGAAACCGAAAACCACCGCGATGGTGAGGAGCGTATGCTGCCCGTCCTGCCCAACCGCATGCTCGTGACCGAAACGATGCCCCTGCCCCTTCGCGGCACGCAGACCAAGTCGTTCACCTTCAGCAAGCTGGTGAACAACAAGTCGACGACCCTGCGCCACCACCGCTTGACCTTGGAGTTCACCAACGCCCCGGTCTGGACGGCCATCCAAGCCCTGCCCTACCTCATGGAGTTCCCCCACGAGTGTGCCGAGCAGACTTTCTCGCGTCTCTACGCGAACTCGCTGGCCGCACACATCGTGAACGGAAATCCGCGCATCAAACAGGTGTTCGATACCTGGCGCGACCTGGAACCCGAAGCCTTTCTCTCAAACCTCGAAAAGAACCAAGAGCTGAAGGCCGTGATGCTGGAAGAAACCCCCTGGGTGTTGGAAGCCAAGGACGAAACCGAGCGGCACAAGCGCGTCGCCATCCTTTTCGACCTGGACCGCATGGCCCGCGAAGAAGGTTTGGCGATCCGCAAGCTGGCCCAGATGCAATACCCCTCTGGTGCCTGGCCCTGGTTCGATGGCTTGCCCGAAAGCGAGTACGTCACCCGCCACATCATCGGCGGCCTGGGCAAGCTGCGCCACGTCGGCGTGGACCGCATCTTTGACGACCCGAAGGTCAAGGGCATGATGAGCCTGGGGGTGGACTACTTGGATCGTGAGGTACGGGCGCGCTACGACTACCTGCTCCGCCTGCACAAGGAAGGCCGCATCGACACAGCCGACCAGCAGATCGGCTACGACGACATCCATTCGCTGTATGTCCGCAGTTTCTACCCGGAAATGACCTACGAGGGCACGTCCGCGGAGGCCTACGCCTACTTCTTCCGCCAGGAACAGAAATACTGGATGAACTTCGCGCGCTACCAGCAAGGGATGATTTCGCTGGCCCTCTTCCGCAAGGAGGACGCGAAGACCGCCAACCTGATCCTACGCGGCTTCCGCGAATCGGCGATCTATCATGAGGAACTCGGGACCTATTTCAAGGACCTGAACCCCGGCTACTATTGGTACAACGCGCCGCTGGAAACCCAGGCCCTCCTGATCGAGGCGTTCTACGAAATCGCCAGCGACTCGACCATGACCGACGGCCTGGCCACCTGGCTGCTCAAAAACAAGCAGACCAACGCCTGGCCGACCACCAAGTCCACCACCGAAGCGGTCTATGCCCTGCTCCTGCAAGGCGGCGATTGGGTCGAGACGGGGACTGTCAAGTTCACCATTGGTAAGGAGACTTTCACGCCCGAGGAACGCGAGGCAACCCCGCAAGCTGGAACGGGCTACTTCAAAACCGTCTGGGAAGGATCGGAGATCAGCGAAGAGATGGGCAACGTAACCGTCGCGCGGACGGGCAAAGGCCCGGCCTGGGGCGCACTCTACTGGCAATACTTCGAGCAACTCGACAAGATCACGGCAGCGAAAACACCCCTCTCGCTCGAACGTGAAGTATTGGTCGAACGCCCCTCACCAACGGGTGCGAAACTCACGCGAATCAACGAGAAGAACGTCCTGAACCCCGGCGATCGGATCATCGTGCGCATCACCGTGCGCACCGACCGCGACATGGAGTTCGTCCACCTCAAGGATCTGCGCGCCGCGACCCTGGAACCCGAGATTGCCCTTTCGGGCCATCGGTACCAGGACGGCCTGTGGCGCTACCAATCGACCCGCGATGTGGCCACGCACTTCTTCTTCCACAACCTTCCGAAAGGCACCTATGTCTTTGAATACCCCTTGCGCGTAACCCATGCGGGGAATTTCTCGAACGGCATTTCGTCGATCCAATGCATGTATGCGCCGGAATTTGCCTCGCATTCGGCGGGCATTCGCTTGACGGTGGAAACCAAGTAACAGGGAATTTGGGCCGGGGGTGCTAGCTTCGCGCATGGCTCAGACCGATCCGACCCAACCCATTTCCCTCGACACCCTGGCGGTTCACGCCGGCACGGCTGCCGACCCACTGCACGGCGGGGTGAACACCCCAATCTACCCCTCGACGGCGTTCAGCTATCAGGAGGGTGCTTATCCGGGCTATCCGCGGTACGGCAACGTGCCCAACACGAAGGCCGTCCTCGAGAAGATGTGCGCGTTGGAGCAGGCCGAAGCCGGTGTGCTCTTTTCCTCGGGCATGGGTGCGATCAGTGCCACGCTCTTGGCACTGGTTGGTCCCGGCGATCACTTGCTGGTTCAGCGCGATGTGTATGGGGGCAGCAACTCCTTTGCCTACAACCACTTGGCCAGTCTGGGCGTTGAAGTCAGCTATGCCGATCCGTATGCCGATGCGCTCATTGCCGCCTGTCGGGACAACACCAAAGCGATGCTCATCGAGTCGCCCTCGAACCCACTGCTCGAACTGTTGGACCTGCGCGAGATTGCCAGCCGGGCCCGCCAGATCGGCGTGGTGACGATCATCGACAGCACCTTTGCCACCCCCGTCTTGCAGCGTCCCTTGGACCTGGGCATTGACCTGGTCATCCACAGCGGCACCAAGTATTTGGGCGGCCACAGCGACTTGATGTTTGGTTTGGTGCTGGGCAGCCAAGGGCACATCGACCCCATTCACCAAAAAGCAGCAGCACTCGGGGCAACCCTCGACATGCAAGCCGCCTGGCTGGTCGAGCGTAGCTTGAAGACCTTGGGCCTGCGCGTGCGCCAACAAAACGCCAATGCCCTGGCCATCGCCCAGGTGCTTGGCGACATGAAGAAAGTCACGTCGGTTCGCTACCCAGGTCTACCAGGTCATCCTCAGTACCACCTGGTGGAAAGCCAGATGAACGGCATGGGCGGCGCGATTGTGACCTTTCGCTGCACGCAGCCGAATGATGCCTGGTTGGATGAACTCAACTGGATTCAAAAAGCCGTCAGCCTCGGCGGGGTGGAAAGCACGATTAGCCAGCCCTACCTAACCTCTCACGCCTTGCTCACTGAGGAACAACGCGCAGCACTCGGCATTGGTCCGGACCTCTACCGTCTATCGGTGGGCATCGAATCAGAGAGTGACCTCATCGCGGATTTGGCCGCAAAGCTGAACTAGAACGTTTTTGAAGGGGCTAGACCCCGACGAGCGTCAGGTAGACACCTGTTCCCGGTCCGCCATCGTCCTCTAGGACTTCAAAGCGGATGCGGTTATCGGACGTTTCGAGAACCTTGAAAAAATAGGCCTCGCCAGTCCCCCCGGCCGGGAAGAAGAGCTTGAGGGTCGAAAGATCCGAACTGATGCCGAAAAGGCCCTCTTGAATGGGATCCGGATCAAGCGGGTCGCACTGGGTTGCGCCTTCGCTAATGGTGTACTGATTGTTGGATTCGAAAGTCCAACGGTCGTCCAAGCTGCACGCGTTCGTGTCCAACAGGCTGGAGAGGCTATCGCTTAATTCAGCAATGCGCCAGGTTTTCAAAGCCCCGCCACCGGTCATCAGGCCACTGCTAAGCGTGACTTCATTTTCGTCGTCCTTTTTACAAGAAACGAACACGAGGGAAACGACCACCAGAAGCAGCCCGAGGCGAAGAAATGCAGTAGCCATGTTGCCAAAGATACGAGTATGGACCATTTGATGTTGCGTATGCCTTCACAGGCAGCAAGAATCGGGCCTTTTGAAGCGTTTGCGGTGGATACTCTTTGGTTCCAGTTGGGTAACCACTAGCGAGGCACGTAGTATTTCATTGCCTCGGGAATCCACGAGTTGAGGTCGTTAATGCGTGTTTCGTGAGCCGGGTGGGTCGAAAGAAACTCTGGGGCTCCTCCGCCGCCTGCGGCCGACATGCGCTGCCAAAACTTTGGTGCTTCGTTGGGGTCATATCCGGCCATTGCCATGAAAATGAGGCCCAAGTGGTCGGCCTCCGACTCCTGCTTACGCGAGTGCGGCAAGGCATAGCCCACCGTCGACCCCACGCCGTATGCTTGGTAGAAGAGCGACTGGGTGGCCGCAGGTTTGTCCTTCATCGCAACGCTGAGGGCCACACCGCCAAACTGCTGGAGCATTCCTTGGCTCATCCGCTCGTTACCGTGCTCGGCGATGGCGTGGGCAATCTCGTGACCCATGACCACGGCAATGCCCGCCTCATTCTGACAAACCGGAAGAATGCCCGTGTAGAAGGCCACCTTGCCCCCGGGCATGCACCAGGCATTGACAATCGGCTCGTCAATCAAGTTGAACTCCCACGCATAGCCATCCAGGCGTTTTTCCAGGCCATTGTCCTTCATGTACTTCTCAACAGCAGCTTGAATGCGAACGCCCACGTCCTGGACCATCTGTGCTTGCTGGGCATTGGAAGAGAGTTTGCTTTCGCCGATCACCTGATCGTATTGCTGAAAGCTCATCTCGTTCATCTCGGACGAAGAAATGAGGCTAAGCTGGGTGCGTCCCGTAATGGGGACTTTCTTACAGCCGTAAACCAAGAGGAAAACCAGGGAGAGCGCGAGCAGGCGTTTCATGAGCAATGGGGCGGATTGGGCGATCAGGCGGATGCGAGTAACTTGCCAGCAGGAAAGATACAAAGCACCAGCAAAGGCAATGAAGATTTTCGGTATTGGCAGCAATTACGCGGATCACGCGGCAGAGATGGGCGGCGCGGTTCCCTCGGAACCCGTCGTGTTCCTGATGGCCGACACCGCCCTGACCCGTGGCGACCGCGGGCCAATCGATTTTTACTTCCCCGAGTTCACCAAGGAGATTCATTACGAAGTAGAGCTGGTCCTGCGCATTGGCAAGGAAGGCAAAGGCATCGACACGCAATTTGCCCGACGTTACATCGACGCAGTGGCCGTCGGCATCGACTTCACCGCCCGCGACCTCCAGAACGAGGCGAAGGCAAAGGGAAAACCCTGGGCCATTGCGAAAGGCTTCAACGGCGCGGCGCCTGTCTCGGCTTTTGTGCCCATTGAAGAGGCGGGCGAATGGGGCAAGTGGCGCATCTCGCTCGACCAGAACGGCGACCGCCAACAAGAAGGCGCGGCAACAGGCATGATCTTCCCGGTCGAGGCGATAGTGGCCTACGTCTCGAAATTCTTCCACCTGAAGATCGGCGATTTGATTTTTACCGGAACGCCCCAAGGCGTCGGACCCATTGCGATTGGCGATAAGCTGGAAGCCTCGCTCAACGACACCCCCCTGCTTCATGTGGCGGTCAAGTAAGCATGGGTTGCTAGTGGGCCTCCTGTCCCTTTGTCCCCTTCTGGTCACGGCCCAGAAACCCGTGGGGCACTACCCCACCGACTTCTTCCAATTCCCGCTTCGGCCTGGGGAGCACAATTTGATTTCCGGCACATTAGCTGAACTGCGCCCCAACCACTTCCACGCAGGCTTGGACATCAAGACCGACCTGCGCACGGGCTTTCCCGTGCACGCTTGTGCTGACGGCTACATCCTGCGGGCGAAGGTGAGCCCCTATGGCTATGGCCGGGTGCTCTATATCGTACATCCAGGCAAAGGGTATCAGACAGTCTATGCCCACCTCGAAGACTTCACAGGCGTGATGGATTCCCTGGTGCGCAGCGAGCAGTATCGGGTGAAAAGCTTTTCGGTTGATATGACCTTCCCACCGGGAGAATATCCTGTTGAGAAGGGCCAAGTCATTGCGCACAGTGGCAACACGGGTAGCTCGGCGAGCCCTCACCTGCACTTCGAAATCCGCGACGCGGCCAGCCGCCCGCTCAATCCCCTGTTCTTCCAATTCCCCGAGGTTCGGGATCACATCCCGCCCACCCTTCTCAAACTGGCCATTGAACCCCTGGACATCGACAGCCGGATTCAACAACGCTTCGCCCGCGTCGAGTTGGCCCCTCAGATGCGCGACTCGGTCTATCGCTTCGACCAGCCGATTCAAGTCTATGGCAAGCTGGGCCTTCAGCTGGATGCCGTAGATCGCTTGGACGGCGCGCCAAACCCAGACGGCATCACGGCCATCTGTTTGGAAGTCGACAGCGTCGAGCGTTGGCGCTACTTCGCCGAGAAGATCAGCTACGCGGAAAGGCATTGCTACAACGCCCACGTCGATTATCACGAGGCTGCGACGCGCGGGGCCTATTTTCATCGCCTCTACAAGCACCCGAAGAACTGTTTCTCGGGCCTCTATACGCAAAGCCCGGAAGGCGGCTTGCTCGACATCCAGGACACGTTGGCGCACACCGTGCGCATCACGGTCTGGGATGCGTATCAGAACAAATCCACGCTCGTCTTCACCCTGAAAGGCACACGCCCCCTGACCAACCTCGCCGACCCGGTTTGGAACAAAGGCGAAACCGAAATCTCGCACCAGGTGGTGGGCCACTTCCTTCAGGTGCGCATCAACAACCCCGAGAGCCACTCTACACCCGCCGAATTTTTCTTCAAGGGACACAAACAGGAAGTACCCAGCGCCTACTTCGAGCGCGCGTCGGCCACCTACCTGTGGGACTTGCGGGGCGGCCTGCCCGACTCGATGGATTTCTGTGGGGTGAAATACGCCTTCCCGTTCGAGATGACCTTTGTCCCCGGCGGCGCACAAACTTTCAAGAGCGAAGCCTTCGACCTACGGATTCCCAGTGGCGCGCTGATCGACACGCTTTACCTGGCAGCCAGCTCGGACGAATCCGGTTGGGACATTGGCGACGGTGGTGCGGCATTCCACCACGATCCGACCATCACCCTCTATCCCACCACAGTGATTGAGAACAAGGCCAAGACACGCATCTATTCCCGCAATCGCTACGGGCGGTTGGGCTATGAGGGTGGCACTTGGTCGGGCAATGCGATCACCTTCGAGGCCGACGGTTTGGGGCGTTTCGAGTTGCACACCGACACACAGGCCCCCAAAATCACCTCCATGCGCGACCTGAAAGGCGAAGCGCAAGTCCGCGTGCGCGACAACCTCTCGGGCATTGGAGCCTGGTCGGCGACCTGCAATGGCGAGTGGGTCTTGCTGAATTACGACTACATCGAAGGGCGATTGTGGACCGAACGATCAGACCCCAAGGTGCCCATCAAGGGCGATCTGGTCTTCTCGGTCTGCGACAATGTGGGCAACTGTTCAAGTTTGCGGGTTCGTCGCTGAGTAGAAACCCTATCTTTGCCCTCGCAAACCGAATCCTTCCGCCCGCCGGAAGCCCGCCATGATTGAAGTCGGCCAACCCATCCCCTCCTTTTCCTCGACTGACGACGCAGGAAACACCGTCACCAGCGAGTCGCTGAAAGGCAAAAAGACCGTCCTCTACTTTTACCCGAAGGACGACACCCCCGGCTGCACGGCCGAGGCTTGCGACCTGCGCGACAACTACAACGTCCTGCTAAAAGCGGGCTACAACGTGCTGGGTGTCAGCCCCGACGACCAGAAAAAGCACCAAAAGTTCCGCGCCAAGTACGAACTGCCTTTCCCCTTGCTGGCTGACACCGACAACTCGGTGGCCACGGCCTTCGGTGTGTGGGTCGAGAAGAACATGTACGGGAAGACCTACATGGGCATCAAACGCACCACGTTCCTGATCGACGAGAACGGCATCGTCGCCGAGGTGATCGAGAAGGTTGACACCAAGAACCACACGGCCCAGATTCTTCCCTAACATGAGCACTGCAACCGCTACGCGCACCGACGAACTGGTCCGCATCGCTACCCAAGTTCGCCGCGACATCCTGCGCATGGTTCACGGCGCGAAAGGCGGCCACCCCGGCGGGGCGGTCGGCTGCGCGGACTACCTGACGGCCCTCTACTTCGAGGTGATGGACGTAAAGGTCCCCTTCCAGATGGAAGGCAAGGGCGAGGACATGTTCGTGCTTTCGAACGGCCACATCTGCGCTGTTCAGTACAGCTGTCTGGCGCGCAAAGGCTACTTCCCGGTTTCCGAGCTGGCGACCCACCGCAAGATCAATTCGCGCCTGCAAGGCCACCCTGCCACTGAAGAAGGCCTACCGGGCATTCGCGTGGCATCGGGTTCGTTGGGTCAGGGGCTTTCGGTTGCCACGGGCATGGCCCTGGGCAAGAAGCTCGACGGTGACAAGCACACCGTCTTCTGCCTGATGGGCGACGGCGAACAGCAAGAAGGCCAAGTCTGGGAAGCAGTCATGTATGCGGCGGCCAACAAGGTGGACAACCTGATCGCCGCCATCGACTGGAACAACGCACAGATTGACGGGTCGGTCGAGGAGGTCCAGAACCTCTTCGACTTGAAGGCCAAGTACGAAGCCTTTGGTTGGGCCACTGTCAGCCTCGATAAGGGCAACGACATGGAAGCCGTCTTGGCGGCCCTCGCGGAAGCCAAAGCCAAAAGCGGCAAGGGCCAACCGATCATGATCCTGATGAAAACAGCCATGGGCTACCCCATCGACTTCATGATGGGCACCCACAAATGGCACGGCGTCGCGCCCAGCGATGAGCAATTGGAGGCTGCGCTCGGCCAGTTGGAAGAAACTCTCGGAGATTACTAAGGGCGATCACTCGCCCACCCACTCTTATGTCTCTCTACCCCGTCCTCGGCAAAAAAGACACCCGCTCGGGCTTTGGCGATGCCATGTCCGAACTCGGCGCACAGAACCCAAACATCGTCGCGCTTTGCGCCGACTTGACCGGTTCGCTCAAGCTTAACGACTTCGAGAACAAGTTTCCCGAACGCTTCTTCCAGACTGGGATTGGCGAGGCCAACATGATCGGCCTGGCGGCGGGTCTGGCTACCGATGGCAAGATTCCCTTCACCGCGACCTTTGCCAACTTCTCGACCAGCCGTGTGTTCGACCAGATTCGCCAGTCGGTCTGCTACTCGGGCAAGAATGTGAAGCTTTGTGCGTCTCACGCTGGGTTGACCCTGGGCGAAGATGGTGCGACCCACCAAGTGATGGAGGACATCGGCATGATGAAGATGCTCCCCCACATGAGCGTCGTAGTGCCCGCCGACTACAACCAAACCAAACAAGCCACCCACGCGGTCGCTGCCTGGAATGGCCCGGTCTACCTGCGTTTTGGTCGCCCGAGCTGGCCGATTTTCATTCCCGAATCGATGAAGTTCGAGATCGGCAAGGCGCAAGTCCTGCTCGAAGGCTCGGACGTCTCGATCTTCGCCTGTGGCCACATGGTCTGGGAAGCCCTGCAAGCCGCTGAAAAGCTGCGCGAGAAAGGCGTTCATGCTGAAGTCATCAACGTACACACCATCAAGCCACTCGATTCGGAGACGATCCTCGAATCGGTCGCCAAGACGGGTTGCGCGGTCAGCGCGGAGGAACACCAGATTTCCGGTGGTCTCGGCGAAAGCATCGCTTCGGTGTTGGCGCAACACGCCCCCGCCCCGATGACGATGGTTGGCATGAAGGACGAGTTTGGCGAAAGCGGCGAGCCCATGGCCCTGCTCGCCAAATACGGCCTCGACGCGGCGCACATCGAGCGCGCGGCCCGCGGGGTAATCACCCGCAAAGGCCAAGGGGCATAAGCGAGGTGCCCAGGGTCTCGATCGTCGGCTGCGGCTGGTTGGGGTTGCCCCTGGCCCGCCGTTTAGTAGCCGAAGGCCACACCGTTCTGGGTTCGACGACCAGCCCAGATAAGCTCCCTCTTCTGGAACGTGAGGGCGTCCAAGCCCATCGCTTCGTCCTGACCGATGAGCAAACGTGGGACTCCCTCGGAGCCCTGCTCAACGCGGACATCCTGATCCTGAACATTCCCCCCGGTTTCCGGCGCGGAGACGGACAGGCGAACCTTGATGCCTACCGTCGGCTGGCTCCTCTGGTTGCTCAAAGCAACATTCAACATGTGCTGTTCGTGAGTAGCACGGGAGCCTATCCTTCCACGCCTGGTACCTACGCAGAGACTTCGACCCTAGAATCCGGCGGGCTGGCCGAGATGGAAGCGGTGTGGGCTGCGCCGCAGCACACCATCCTGCGGCTCGCGGGGTTGTTCGGTCCGGGGCGTACCATTCTGCGCATGCTTTCGGGCAAGGAGCGCCCCGACCCGCAGGCCGCTGTCAACTTCATTCACCTGGACGATGCGGTGGGCCTCTGCCGCGCCATTCTTTCACAGGCCGCCTGGGGCGAAACGCTGATCGGCTGTGCGCCCGCACACCCCACGAAGGAAGCCTTCTATGCCCGGCTCTCCGAGGAACTTGGCCAGCCTGCCCCCCTCTGGACTAGCCAAGAAACCGAAGGTCAGCGCATCATTGACGGGCAAGCGACAGCCCGCAAGTTGGTCTATACCTACCAGCACCCCGATCCGCTGGCGTTTCCCATCAATTGACGGATGTAAGGCATTGACGCTAGGGCGACACTTTGTTCTCGCGCCTCGCCCCACCTTTGCTTCAAAGCAACACCACCATCATGCGACTTTTCCTGCTCCTCGCCCTCACGCTAGGCTTGACCTACGGCCTTCAGGCCCAATCGCCCATCGCGCGCGCTAAACACTACAACCTCAAAAAAGGAATCGCCCTACAAGGCTATGACCCGGTGGCCTACTTCACGGCTGGAAAGGCCGTGCCCGGCAACCCTGGGTTTACTGCTTCCCACCAGAGGGTGACCTACCTTTTCGCTTCCCTCGAGAATCGCCAGAAGTTTCTGGCCAACCCGGCGAAGTACGAGCCCGCCTATGGCGGTTGGTGCGCCTATGCGATGGGCAAAGACGGCTCGAAGGTGAAGATCAATCCGTCCACTTTTAAGATTGTTGGGGGGACGCTCTACCTGTTCTACAACCAGGGGAGCACCAACACGCTGGTCGACTGGAACAAAGACGAAAGCAACCTGAAGCGAAACGCCGACACGTACTGGAAAGGCGCCCTCGCGAAATAACGCCCAGCATCGGATGGCAGGAATTCCTACCTTCAGGGAAACCTGCCATCCGCCATGCGCTTTTTTGCCCGCACCCTTCCCCTTTTTGCGCTGCTCGCCTTCGCGTGCGGCGAATCGAAACCATCGCCCGAAACCAGCGACAACAACGGTCCGGCTGCGACAGAAGGCGAGCCCGTCGCACTGCTCGACATGGGCGCACTCTACGACCCCACCGAGATCCGAGCCATGCGCGAGCGGGCGACCGACTCGCTAAAAAAGGAAAGCCACGAACACTTTGCCCGTGGGGCCGACCTGCTTTTCAACCAGGAAGACCCGAAAGCAAGCATCCCGGTGTTTGAGGAGTCGCTCAGCTTCTTCCCCGAGGCCAAGACCTACTTCGCCCTTGGGGCGGCTTATCGCAAAACGGGCCAACACGCCGAGGCACTGCAAGCCTATACGGCGGCCAAGCTGCTGGACTATGCACCCAACGCCAATTTGCTGTTCGAGCAGGCCTGTGTCGAACTCGCGATGGGAAAAGAGAAAGAGGGCCTGAAAACGCTGGAAGCCTCGCTGAAAGAAGGCTTTGCGGACCGCCAGCGATTCCTCGACGAAGAACCCATCATGGCTGTGGCCGAGCACAAGCGCAAGGACATGTACCTCAACTACCTGAAAGACAAGAACAACCCAAAACAGGCCTATTTCGACCTATTCATCAAGGGCTTCCCTGAGGGTGAGTTGCCCTTCAAGGTGACGACCGCCAAGCTGGAAAAGCTGATCGATACCGACGCGCACTACATCTCCTGGGACTTTCATGAGGTGCTGCCCGCGATGGAAGATGCCGAGTTCGCCCGCGAAGTGACCGAGGAATTTACCTACGTCGCCAAGCTGCTCGAAAGCGACGGCTTCATTCTGGTAGCCTATGGCGGGGTCAATTACATGGGTTGGTTACCGACACACTACGTGACCCTGGCCACCTATTCGCGCGATGGTGCTCAGATTGACGAAGTGAAACTCTGTAGCAACGAAGACCCCTACACCCACCGCGAAGGCGTCATCGAATCGAACTTGAAAGTGACAGTCACTGAGCTGAAAAACGAGTGGGCCAAGGACTATGACGAGCATGGTCCGAAGGACAACCACATTGTTAAGAAGATGCCGAAAACTCCAACAAACTACCGCCTGAACAGCAAGGGCCAGTTCGTGAAGATGCTGGGGAGCTAGCCCGTAGGCATCAACTCGCGCCGACGGCGAAGCAGACGTTTGGACCAGCCTGTGCGGATGATCCACTCGGCGACCAGCAGATTGGGCACCCAACTGAGCCACGCCACCAGGGTATAAATCTGATGCGGGCGCAGGTCGATTTCGCCCCGCAGGTAGAACGAAAACACCGGGATTAACAGCCGAAACGTAATGGCCGAGAGGGTCAGCGCGTAGCTGCGCAGCATGAACTCGCTGTGGCCCTGCCAGTCCCCTTTTTTGATCCGCAGGAAGGCCCAGAGGGTGAACCCATACCAAGTAAAGGCCAGCAGCACGAAGCTGAGAATCGACCAAGTACCGCCGCTGGCGTAGAAGGCCATTACGATGCCTGCTGGGCCACTCAAGAGCAAAACGGAGATCAGGTAGAGATAGCCACTCGTCTTGTGGACCCGTGGCCAACGGGCCAGCACCCGTGGGGAAAATTGCAACGCCCCTCCGATCAATAGAAAAGGGCTTGTCAGGATGTGCAGGTAGAACGACCATCGCCAATGATCCAGGTGGATCACATCCTGCTTGTCGAGCAGGAAATCAACGTTGCGCTGGAAGCTGAGGTATGGCAGGGTCAACCTCACCATCTTCCAGGTGAAGAAGCCCAGGGCTACGAGCAAGAGCCCGCCGAGCAGGTAGCGGGCCAGTTTCATCGGAGGCTAGTTCTGCCAGCCGACGTTGTTCTTCTTCATGCGCTTCTGAGAAGTCTTACAATTCTTACTCGCGCGGGTGCAGGAGGAAACGGTAGCGGTGGCGAAAACAGCCAAAAGAAGGAGGATGGGGAAAGTGCGTCGCATTGAAAACAAGTCGTGAACGTTCAAAGAAGTCTTCTAAAGATACAAAGTACGAGAAGAACGGGCATCTGGTTCCCTTCGGGGCTACCTTTCGGGGGTGAACCAACGCGAATTATTTTACCGCCACTTGGGCCAGACCTCGCCCTTCCCCTTGGCCTTGGAAATCGAACGGGCTGAGGGCATGTGGCTCTACCAAGCGGACGGCTCGCGTTTGATGGACCTGATCTCGGGCATCGCGGTCAGTTCGCTGGGGCACCGGCACCCCAAGGTGATCCAGGCAATCCACGCGCAAAGCGAGAAGTACCTGCACCTGATGGTCTATGGAGAATTTGTAGAAGCCCCACAGGTAACGCTGGCCACCAAACTCACAGCTACCCTCCCCGACCCCATCGACGGCTGTTTTCTGGTCAATGCCGGGGGCGAGGCCGTCGAGGGCGCGATCAAATTGGTGCGCAAGGCAACGGGGCGATCTGGGCTGGTTTGCTTTGATAAGGCTTATCACGGCTCGTCGACAGGTGCGCTCGCATTGGTTGGTGACGACAAGCTGAAGGACGGCTACGGCCCGCTCCTGCCCAATGTGAAGCGGCTGTGCTACAACAGCCCCGCCGACCTGGCCCAGATCACGTCCGAAACCGCCGGGGTCTTCGTTGAGGCGATTCAGGGGGAAGCGGGCGTGCGCCCCGCGACGCAAGCCTGGATGACCGCTTTGCGCCAACACTGTGACCAAGTGGGTGCGCTGCTGGTCTGCGACGAGATTCAATGCGGCATGGGCCGCACCGGAAAAATGTGGGGCTTCGAGCACTACGGCATCGTGCCTGACGTGGTGGTGTCTGCCAAGGCACTGGGCGGAGGCTTGCCCATCGGCGCGATTCTAGCCTCTCAGAAACTTCTTTCGGTCTTTACCGACAACCCGATTCTTGGCAACATTTCCACCTTCGGGGGCCATCCGCTTTCGGCGGCAGCGGCGGTCGCGGGCCTGGAAGTGTTGGAAGAAGAAAACTTGATCGCTCAAGTCGAGGCGAAAGGAAAACGCTTCGAGGAAGCCCTCAAGAATCATCCAAAGGTGAAGGCCGTCCGCCGGGTGGGCCTGATGATGGCCGTTCAATTCTCGGGCTTCGACGAGTTGAAACCCATCATCGACCGGGCCATTGCGGCGGGCCTGCTGACCGACTGGTTCCTGTTCTGCGACGACGCGATGCGCCTTGCTCCGCCCCTCACGATTACGGAGGAGGAGATTGAGTGGGCGCTCGAAATACTCTTGTCAGTCCTCGCTACCAACGAGAACTAGAGCGTCTCGATTGTCAGGTTGTGATTGGTATAGATGCAGATGTCCGCGGCAATGCCAAGGGACTCGCGGACCATTTGCTCCGCCGTTAGGTCCGGCGCGTGGCGCTTGAGCGCAAGAGCCGCCGATTGGGCGTACATGCTCCCAGAACCGATGGCGGCTACGTCCTCGTCGGGCTCCAACACATCACCCGTTCCGGAGATGACCAATAGGTCATCCTTATCGGCAACGATCATCATGGCTTCCAGCTTGCTGAGGAACCGATCGGTGCGCCAGTCCTTGGCCAGCTCGATGGCCGCGCGCTTCAGTTGACCCGAATGCTTGGCGAGCTTCTCCTCGAAGCGTTCGATCAGCGTAAACGCATCAGCGGTCGAACCCGCAAAACCTGCGAGAATCTTCCCGTCGGCCAAGCGTCGGACCTTACGTACCGTGCCTTTGACAACGGTGTTGCCCATCGTCGCTTGGCCATCAGCGCCCAGGCAAATCTGCCCCTTGTGGCGCACGGCCAGGACGGTAGTACTCTTGATCTTCGGTTGTGACACAGGCTAGATCAGCATGCGCATCGGCTCCTCGAGCATCGACTTCACAGTCTGCAAGAAGGCCGCACCGACCGCGCCATCGACCACGCGGTGGTCGCAGGACAAGGTCACTTTCATGCGGTTGCCTACCACGATCTCACCGTTCTTGACAACGGGGGTCTGGCTGATGCCACCGACTGCGAGAATGCAGGAGTTCGGCGGGTTGACAATCGCAGTGAATTCATCCACGCCAAACATCCCCAAGTTCGAGATCGAGAAGGTCGAACCTTCCATCTCGGCGGGTTGCAGCTTCTTGTTCTTCGCCTTGCCAGCGAGTTCACGCACTTCGGCGGAAATGTGCGAAAGCGTCTTGCTGTCGGCGAATTTGATCACGGGAACGAGCAAGCCCTCCTCCACAGCCACTGCCACACCAATGTGGATGTGCTTGTTCTGGCGCATGGTGTCGCCGTGCCATTCGGTGTTGACCATCGGGTGTTGACGCAAGGCAATCGCACAGGCCTTCACGATCATGTCGTTAAACGAAATCTTGACCGGCGAGGTCTCGTTCATGGCCGTGCGCGACTCAACGGCACGGTCCATGTCGATCTCCATGGTCACATAGAAATGCGGCGCAGTGAACTTGCTTTCGCCCAAGCGACGGGCCACCACTTTGCGCATCTGCGACACCTTGATCTCCTCGGAGCTCTCCTCGCCAACAATAGTCGGCAGGACGATGGGCGCAGCGGCGGGCTTGCCGCCCTCTGCTTTTGCAGGTGCAGCCGAAGGCGTGAAATTCTCCACGTCATCTTTCACGATGCGGCCCCCAGGGCCCGAACCGGAAATCTGCGCGAGCTTGTAGCCCTTCTCTTTGGCCAATTTCTTGGCGAGCGGCGAAGCCTTGATGTGCGAATCGTCGTCATCGGCCTCTGCAGCGGCGGTATGTGCAGGTGCAGCACTTGGCGCGGGTGCAGCCGATGCGGCGGGCGTTTCTTTCTTTTCTTCTTCCTTCGAGTCGGAAGAGGCCTTGGCCTTCTCGGCTTTCAGCAGTGTTTCATAGTCGGCGCCTTTCTCGCCCACAATGGCCATCACGCCATCGACAGCAACGCCTTCGCCTTCCTTCGCGCCCAAGTAGAGAACCACACCGTCGTTGAAGGATTCGTATTCCATGGTGGCTTTGTCGGTCTCGACTTCGGCCATCAGCTCGCCCGTCTCGACGGTGTCGCCCACTTTCTTGTGCCAAGCGGCAATGACCCCTTCGGTCATCGTATCGCTCATCTTCGGCATCCGCACGATCTCCGCGTTGATGCTCGAGGTGTCGATGTTGGCAGCAGGTGCGCTGGCGGCTTCTTCTTTCTTGCTGTCGCCTTCCGGCTCGGAACCGCCGTTGCTGCTGGCGCTCTTCGCGTCTTCCAGCAGGGCTTTGTAGTCCTCGCCTTTCTCGCCCACGATAGCGAGTACGCCGTTCACAGGGATCGCATCCCCTTTGGAACCGCCCAGGTAGAGTACCGTGCCTTCATTGAAGGACTCGTATTCCATGGTGGCTTTGTCGGTCTCGACCTCGGCCATCAGCTCGCCGGTCTCGACCGTATCTCCCACCTTCTTGTGCCATTCTGCGATCACCCCTTCGGTCATGGTGTCGCTCATCTTCGGCATCCGTACGATTTCGGCCATTTCGGTTTGCTTAACGCGGTAATTCTGTTCTAGTCTACTCGGGGCTCTTGGCCTTCGAGGAAGGCCAAAATTAGGGGCTACCCCCGCTTTTGCCAAACACCATTTTCCCCAGGAGGTTCCCCACCCAGTTCAACGGCCCATGGTTCAGCGGGCAATCAACCCGGGATGGGGCTCAAGATGCGTCAAATCATTGAGACGAACGGTGCGAAAATCGCTTCCGTCGTAGTCCAATTGATATAATCCCATGTTGTGGTGCTCGTATTGGTCCATTTCGACCAGGGGGGTTCCAAGTAAAGTGGAAAGCAAAATGCGCATCGCCCGTCCGTGCATGCAGACCAAAACAAGTTCTTCGTCGGTGCGCGAACGCAGCAAATCGACCACCGGCTGCTGGCGGGCCTGGACATCCAAAGGGCTTTCGCCGCCCTCGATTTTCAAATCCACCTCGCCCTCGCGCCAGCGCGCCAGGGTGCGCCAGTAATAATCGCGGTCGTCATCAGTCACTTTGGTGCCGTCGCGGTGGCCCCAACTGATCTCGTTCAACCCGGCGTGGGCTTCATGGGGAATGCCTTTCTCGATGAAGGCACTGACCGATTCGATCGCGCGGTTCAGGGCCGAGGTGTACACCCGGTCGAAGGGAATGTCCTGATACTGATCCCAGAAGGCAGTCGCTTGGCGTTGGCCCGTTTCGTTCAACGAGGCGTTGACGCTGGACCCCTGCACGATGCGCAGGCGGTTCAATTCGGTTTGCCCGTGGCGGACCAAGTAAATTCGTTTGCTCATCTCTGCTGACTCATCTTCTTTCTGCACGACTTACCTTGTGCTTCGAAGCTACAAAGTTCTCCCATGCCCCCTTCTCTGCCCGACCTCCAAATGCTCAACGAGCAATTCGGCACCAACATCATCGCCCACCTGGGCATCACATACACGGCCATCGGGCAAGGCTTCCTGGAAGGCGAAATGCCCGTGGACGAGCGCACCCGCCAGCCCCTGGGCCAATTGCACGGCGGGGCCTCGGTCGTGTTGGCCGAATCGCTGGGCAGTTTGGCGGCGAATGTGCACGTGGATTGGGAGAAACAGTTTTGCGTCGGCCTCGATGTGAGTGCCAACCACATCAAAGCAGTTCGGGCTGGTAAAGTGTTCGGGCGGGCGGAAGCCGAGCACCTGGGCAAGCGCACCCAGGTTTGGTCCATCCGCATCAACAATGAGGCGGGTGAGCTGGTTTGCCTTTCGCGGCTGACGATGGCCGTGCTCGACCGCGACTGATTCGCCCACCCGCCATGAAGCCAAGCACCGCTGCTGTTTTACCCACCGACCTGCGAGCGATTCGCAGTTTGTTGCACCGCTTGGTGTCCCTCTCGCTGGAAAAAGGGCAAGGCTTGGCCCTCTGGCGCGAGGCCAGACAAACCGAAGCCAAACTGGTTTGGACCGATCAGCCACGCCAACTGGTGCCGCCCTTGGCGTTGGAGGAGTTGGAGCCTGGCTTCTTGCTCTCGCCCTTCGTGAATCCCGACCTGAAGGAGACGCACTTCCTGCCTGGCGATGCGTTTTTGTCCTTTAGCCCTTCGGAAATGCAGGTTGCGAACGACCAACTCCAGGCCCTGCCCACTCGGCTGATCGAACAATTGCTTGAATCGGCGGACCAGCAAAGCACTTTCCCTAGCCGCCCTGACCTGACCCCCACCGCGCAGCCGACCTTTCTCTCTGCGGCGCACGCTGCGCTGGAAGCGTTGGAGAATCGTCAACTGGAGAAGGTCGTTCTCTCGCGGCGGGAAGCCCGGGCGCTGCCCACGGACTTCGACCTGTCGGCAGCCTTCGATCGGCTGTGTGCCCGGTTTCCCCAAGCGAATTGCAGTTTGGTGATCCATCCGACTTTGGGCGTCTGGCTCGGTGCCAGCCCCGAAACACTTCTGGCCCTTGAGCCCACGGGACGTTTCCGCACAGTTGCCCTGGCGGGGACCCAATCGGCGGAAGGCTTGACTGTGGCCGATGCCGTGTGGCGGCAAAAGGAAATCGAGGAACAGGCGTTGGTCTGTCGCTACATCATCGGGGCGTTCAAGAAGATTCGCTTGCGCGAGTACATCGAGCGCGGACCCCGCACGGTACTCGCAGGCCGACTCTTCCACCTGCAGACGGACTACGAGGTCGACACACGGGCGGTGGAATTTCCCGAGCTTGCCTCAGTCATGCTACCGCTGCTCCACCCCACTTCGGCCACTGGCGGCATGCCCCGCACTGCGGCGTTGGACTTCATTGCGCGGCACGAAGGCCACGACCGTGGGCTTTATGCCGGGTTCATGGGCCCAGTAAACATCGAGGGAGGCATTCACTTGTGGGTGAACCTGCGGTGCCTCCAAGTCACGGCCGAAGGGGCTTGGCTCTATGCAGGTGCGGGCTTGACGGCCAGTTCGAACCCCGAGCGCGAGTGGCGCGAAACCGAAATGAAACTCGGCCCGATGTTGGCCGTCTTGGGCGATAACTGTGGGGACTAATCACTCGGTGATGGCCTTGCCCGCTCAGCTTCATGCGTTGGGCCTTCGGGAAGTGGTCCTGTCGCCCGGCAGCCGCAACGGGCCGCTGATCCTGGCCTTTCGCCAGCATCCCGGCATTCAGGTCCATTCCGTCCCCGACGAACGGGTAGCGGGCTTTGTCGCCGTGGGACTTGCCCAAACCCTGGGACGACCCGTGGCACTCTGTTGCACCTCGGGCAGCGCAGGGCTCAATTACGGCCCTGCCTTGGCCGAGGCATTCTTTCGGCGCATCCCGCTGGTCGTCCTGACCGCCGACCGCCCCCCCGAATGGATCGGGCAATGGGACGGACAGACCATTTATCAGCAAGGCATGTACGCCGCGCATGTGAAGCGCAGCGTGCAACTGCCCGACGACTTCACGAAGCCCGACGCGAGCACCACTTTCCAGCAAGAGGTCGTTACCTCCCTGGAGCTGGCGACCACTGCGCCCTGCGGCCCTGTCCATTTGAATATTCCGCTCCGCGAGCCTTTCTATCCTGCGGCCCTTCCAGAGGTGGCGAGTTTTCCGGCGCGGTTAACCACTACCTCCGCGCCCGACCTGGCCGCTGCTGAATGGCAACGGCTGCAAAAGGAACTGGATGGGCACGAGCGCATCCTCCTGATTGCTGGACAGCAAGTGCCGCAGGTGATTGACCTCACGAACTGGAACGCGCCGCTGCTTGCAGATATCGCGTCCAACCAACTGGACCAGCCCAAAGCCATCCGCGCCGACGATGCTTTGTTCCCTGCTGACGCGGCCCTGGCCCCGGACCTCCTGATCACCTTTGGCGGGCCAGTCCTCGGCAAGCGCATGAAGCAATGGCTTCGCGCCAATCCACCCAAGGCCCATTGGCATGTGGGCGACTGCGAGACCGAGGTGCCCGACCCCTTTGAGTCGCTGACCGATTCCTTTTTTGTACCCGCGCCGCGATTCTTCGAGAGGCTTTCCTTCGCAAAGCCCGCCTTTGCCCAGAAGTGGCAACTCCATGCGGGCGTAGTGGCCGATCGCTTGGACACGTTCTTCCGTCAAGCCCTCGACTTCGGGCCTCTGAGCGCGACGCACCAACTCCTGCGCCACCTGCCGAGCGGTAGTACGCTTCACCTGGGCAACAGCATGGCGATTCGCTACGCAAGTCTGGTGGGCCCACCCGCAGGGATTCGCGTGGAAGCGAACCGCGGCACCAGCGGCATCGACGGGTGCCTTTCCACGGCAGTGGGCTCGGTGCTGGCCGCGCCAGATCGGCTGCACATCAGTTTGCTGGGCGATCTTTCATTCTTCTACGACCGCAATGCGCTGTGGCAAGAACGCCTACCTGAGATCTTGCGCGTGGTCGTCCTGAACGACAATGGTGGGGGCATCTTCCGCCTCATCGACGGCCCCAGCCGCTTCCCCGAACACTTGGACGGCTTCACGACGCCCCACCACCTGACCTGCGAGCGCACGGCTGCTGACCACGGCCTTCGCTACCTGCGCGCAGAAAGTGCGGCCCAGCTTGGCGAACTGTTGCCAGAGTTCCTTGTTTTGGGGGGCGGACCCGCGCTAATGGAACTCCCCAGCGACCCCACCACCGACACCGCCACCTGGCGCAGCCTTCTTTCCACCCTTCGGCCCCACCAATCATCATGAGTCAATTCACCTGGACCAAGCTCAAGGACTACGAGGAAATCCTCTTTGAGCAATGCAACGGCATCTCGCGCATCACCATCAACCGCCCCGAGAAGCACAACGCCTTCACGCCGTTGACGGTGAAGGAGATGATCGACGCGGTGGCCTACTGCCGCGACGACGAGAATACCGATGTGGTCATCCTCACCGGTGCGGGTGGAAACGCCTTTTGTTCGGGCGGCGATCAGTCAGTGCGTGGGCATGGCGGCTATGTGGGCCAGGACACCGTACCCCGCCTCAACGTCCTCGACTTGCAGAAAGACATTCGTTCGCTGCCCAAGGTGGTGATCGCGGCGGTGGCGGGCTGGGCGATCGGCGGGGGCCACGTCCTGCACGTGGTGTGCGACCTAAGCA